>NZ_JABBWW010000050.1:0-19270 GCF_014161385.1 Microbispora sp. H10670
GGACATCCGGGACTGGATCGCCCAGTGGAACGACAACCCCCGGCCGTTCGTATGGAAGAAGACCGCAGAGGAGATCCTCGAATCCCTCGCACGATATTGCCGACGAATTTCAGGCGCAGGACACTAGCGACCTCGTGGTTCGCCGCGGGCACTGCCGGGGCGAACCACGGGTCACGAGGGTGTGGAGAGGCGGAGCGTCAGGCGTAGTGGCAGCGGGCGTGGGCGGCCACCTCGTCCGCGGCCTCCTGGCCGTACGCCGAGGCGAAGCGCTCGACGAAGACGCCCTGGCGCAGCTCGTACTCCTGGCCGCCGACCCGCTCCAGCACGTGGGTGGCGATGAGGTTGCCGATCTGGCCGCAGCGTTCGAGCGACAGCCCCCAGGCGAGGCCCGCGAGGAACCCGGCGCGGAAGGCGTCGCCCACCCCGGTGGGGTCGGCCTTGCCGAGCTCGGGAGCCGGCGGGACGTGGATCGAGGGCTCGCCCTTGCGGTCGATCCTGGCGCCCTTGGGGCCGAGGGTGGTCACCCGTACGCCGACCCGGTCGAGGATCTCCTCGTCCGACCATCCGGTCTTCTGGGCGATGAGCCCGAGCTCGTAGTCGTTGCTGAACAGGTAGGCCGCGCCGTCGACGAGCCTGCGGATCTCCTCGCCGGGCATCCGGGCGAGCTGCTGCGACACGTCCGCCGCGAACGGGATGCCGCGGGTGCGCGCCTCGTCGGTGTGCCGCAGCATCGCCTCCGGGTCGTTGGGGCTGATCAGGACCAGGTCGAGCCCGCCCACACGCTCGGCGATCGGTCCCAGCTCGATCTCCCGGGCCTCCGCCATGGCGCCGGTGTAGAACGACGCGATCTGGTTGTGGTCCTCGTCCGTGGTGCACAGGAAGCGCGCGGTGTGGCGCAGCTCGGAGACGTGGAGGGAGGCGCAGTCGACGCCGTGCCGCTCCAGCCAGGAGCGGTAGTCGGCGAAGTCGGTGCCGACCGCGCCGACGAGGACGGGGGTGAGCCCCAGGCAGCCCATCCCGAAGGCGATGTTGCCCGCGCAGCCGCCGCGGCGGATCTGCAGGTCGTCCACGAGGAACGACAGGGACACCCGGTCGAGCTGCTCGGCGATCAGCTGGTCGCCGAAGCGGCCGGGGAACGTCATCAGGTTGTCGGTGGCGATGGAGCCGGTGACGGCGATGCGCACGGGGCCATTCTCCTCGTTGTCAGCATCAGGGAGACAGTCAGGAAGACAGGGGGCGGGGACGGTGCTCCCGCCGAACCTGTCGAGCGTACCGTCTCAGGCATGACGACGCCCCGCACAGACGATGTCCGTGCGGGGCGCTCAGATCCCGGCCGCCGGGCGCGGCGGCGCCGTCAGTTGAACGAGTCGCCGCAGGCGCACGAGCCCGTCGCGTTGGGGTTGTCGATCGTGAACCCCTGCTTCTCGATCGTGTCGACGAAGTCGACCGTGGCGCCGACGAGGTACGGCGCGCTCATCCGGTCGGTGACGACGTTCACGCCGCCGAAGGTGGAGACCACGTCGCCGTCCATGGAACGGTCGTCGAAGAAGAGCTGGTAGCGCAGACCGGAGCAGCCACCCGGCTGGACGGCCACCCGGAGCTGCAGCCCATCCTCGCCCTGCTGCTCCAGCAGGCTCTTGACCTTCCCGGCGGCCGCGTCAGTCAGGATCAGGCCCTGCTGCGTGGTCTCGCTGCTCTCAACCGTCATGTGCTGACTCCCGCGTCTGCGCCAACCGCCCACCCGGAGCGGTCGAATGGTTCTGACGTCCTACCTAGACGCTACCAACACCCGCCGGTCCCTACACATTCCACGGGTGTACCCGCAACCCCACGGACGAACAGGGCGAAACGATGTGTAATGATTAGTCGTCAGTTAGACGATAAGTCCCCTAGGGGGTGTGGTCGTGACGATCACCGAGACCGGCCTTCCGCTCTTCATCCTCGGCCAGGGCACCGACGCGCACAGCGAGCGCGGCGTCGACTGCCCGGGCGAGCTGCCTCCCGCGTCCGACCCGGCGCTGGTGGAGCGCGCCCGCGCGGCCAAGGAGCGGCTGGGCGACCGGCTGTTCGTGCTCGGTCACCACTACCAGCGCGACGAGGTCATCCAGTTCGCCGACGTGACGGGCGACTCGTTCAAGCTCGCCCGGGAGGCCGCGGCCCGGCCGGAGGCCGAGTACGTCGTCTTCTGCGGCGTCCACTTCATGGCCGAGTCGGCCGACATCCTGACCGGTGACACGCAGAAGGTCGTCCTCCCCGACCTGGCCGCCGGCTGCTCGATGGCCGACATGGCCACTTTCTCCCAGGTGGAGGACTGCTGGGACGCCCTGGAAGACGCGGGGATCGCCGACCGCGTCGTGCCGATCACGTACATGAACTCCAGCGCGGACATCAAGGCGTTCTGCGGGCGCAACGGCGGCGCCGTGTGCACCTCCTCCAACGCCCGGCGCGCCCTCGACTGGGCCTTCGAGCAGGGCGAGCAGGTCCTGTTCCTGCCCGACCAGCACCTCGGGCGTAACACCGCCGTGCTGGAGATGGGCCTGTCGCTCGACGACTGCGTGGTCTACAACCCGCACCGCCCGAACGGCGGCCTCACCCGTGAGCAGCTCGAGAACGCGAAGATGATCCTTTGGAAGGGCCACTGCTCGGTCCACGGCCGCTTCTCCGCGGAGTGCGTGGACGAGGTGCGGGCCCGCATTCCGGGGGTCAACGTGCTCGTCCACCCCGAGTGCCGCCACGAGGTCGTCAACAAGGCGGACTTCGTCGGCTCGACCGAGTACATCATCAAGAAGCTGGAAGAGGCTCCCGCCGGGTCCTCCTGGGCCGTCGGCACGGAGCTGAACCTGGTGCGCCGCCTGGCGGACCGGTTCCCCGACAAGACCATCACGTTCCTCGACCGGACCGTGTGCTACTGCTCCACGATGAACCGCATCGACCTGCCGCACCTGGTCTGGGCGCTGGAGTCGCTGGCCGCGGGCGAGGTCGTCAACCAGATCACGGTCGACGCTGACACCACCCACTGGGCCAAGGTCGCCCTCGACCGCATGCTCGCCCTGCCGTAACGAGACGCGAGATGCGCCCCCGAAGCCACTTCGGGGGCGCCTCTCGCG
Source organism: Microbispora sp. H10670 (assembly GCF_014161385.1). Taxonomy (NCBI): domain Bacteria; kingdom Bacillati; phylum Actinomycetota; class Actinomycetes; order Streptosporangiales; family Streptosporangiaceae; genus Microbispora; species Microbispora sp. H10670. The sequence continues at coordinate 3,108 of NZ_JABBWW010000050.1, forward strand.
TCGAGGCCCTCGGCGCCGCACACGAACCCCGGCGCCTCCGCTCGAACCCCGGCGCCTCCGCTCGAACCCCGGCGCGTTCGCTCAGATCCGGGCGCGTTCGCGCCACCAGTGCAGCAGCCCGGCGTCGCCCTCTACTGCGGTGGGTTCGTGCCGCCCCCACAGGGTCAGCATCAGATCCCCGGTCGTCTCCGTGCGCACGGTCACGTCGCCGGGGGCGTCGGACCTCTCGTGCGCGAAGCCCTCGGGGGTGAGTCGCACGAGCCAGGCCCCGCCCGTACCGGCCCGCCAGGAGATGGTCTCCCCGTCACCTCGGAGCTCGGCGAGCAACGGGCGCCATCGGGCGTACGGAAGCACGTCGAAGAACTCCGCCACCCCGTCCGCCGCGACGTCCTCGTCGATCTCGGGCGCGATGCCGAGGGCGATCTCCGCGTCGGCGCGGTGGACGACGGTCTCGTGCAACTGCCGCCGGGACCAGAACGCCGCGCTCCGCTCCCCCGCCCAGCCCCACACCTCCGTCTCCGGGTCGCGGCTCTTCATGGCCTCGGTCAGCAGCACGGCTCCGGCCCGCAGCCAGTCGGCGAAGCCGGCGAAATCGGCGGGATACCCGTGGTCCATCTCCTCGCGGGGATAGCGGTGCGCCGCGGCGTCGCGGACCATCGCGGCCGCCCACCGATGGACCGCCCCGGTGTGCTCGGCCAGCGCCCGGAGGTCCCATCCGGGGCAGGTCGGGACCGGAGTGCCGCCGTCCCGTCCTCGTACGGCGTCGGCCATCAGGCCGATCTCCCGGGCCGCCGCCTCGGTGCGTCTCAGGTGGGTCCAGTCACTCATGCTGCCTCCGGTGGCCGACGACACTCACAGGCCCGGCGCGCCCCACACGGGGAACCAGCTCGCGAGATCGGGCTCGATCTTGAGCTCTTGGCCGAGGACGCCCCGGACCTGCAGTTCCAGCGCGTTGTCGCGGCGCGGCTCCCCGGCGGGAGCGAACGGGTAGAACGTGCCGCGCTTGTAGAGATAGACGATCGCCAGCTTCCGCTGCGAGGAATCGGCGAACGTCACCAGCGTGCACAGCAGCGAGGGCCCGAACCCGGCCGACTCCAGCGACGAGTTCGCGGCGTGCAGGTCGGTCACGAGCCCGGCCACGTCGGGGTTGCGCACCGACACCCAGGTGTAGCCGTACGAGTCCTGCGACACCTGCGTCTCGCCCATCAGGGCCTCGATCTCCTGCTGGAGCCGGGCGAACGCGCCTCCCTCGGCCGCCCGGAAGCAGACCGAGCCGGTGCCCGCCGGGGCGAAGCCGGTGGCGGCGCGCAGGGTGACGGCGGCGGACGGCAGGCCGAACAACGCGTCCAGGTTCGGTCTCGCGGCCTTCGACCGGCCGAGCAGGGCGTCGAACCAGCCCATCAGCGCTCCCGGCCCATCAGCGGCCCCCAACCATCAGCCCCGTACCGACCATCAGCCGTCGCAACCATCAGCCGGCCCGTCATCAGCGGCCCAGGGCCGCGGAGATCTTGGCGAGCTGCTCCAGCCGGCGCTCCAGCGGCGGATGGGTCGACAGCAGCGAGGCGACGCTCTGGCCCGACAGGGCGGGCGCGAAGTAGAAGGCGTTGAACGGCTGGGCCTCGCGCAGGTCCCGGGTCGGGATCCGGGCGATATCTCCGCTGATCTTGGTGAGGGCGCTGGCCAGGGCGCTCGGCCGCTGCGTGAGCAGCGCTCCCGCGCGGTCGGCGGCCAGCTCCCGGTACCGCGACAGCGCCCGCGTCAGCAGGAAGCTGACGGCGTAGACCAGGCCGGAGACCGCGAAGATGATCAGCCCGATCGGCGGGCCGTTGTTGTCCCTGCGGTTGCCCAGCCCGGCGTACAGCGAGAAGCGGGTCATCAGCCCGGCCACGATCCCGAGGAAGGAGGCGATCGTCATCACCGCGACGTCCCGGTGGGCGACGTGCGACAGCTCGTGCGCCAGCACCCCTTCCAGCTCCTGCGCGTCGAGCCGGCGCAGGATGCCGGTGGTCACGCAGACCACCGCGTGCTTCTGGTCGCGCCCCGTGGCGAACGCGTTCGGCATGTCCGAGTCCGCGATCGCCACCCGCGGCTTGGGCATCCCCGCCAGCGCGCTCAGCCGGTCGACGATCCCGTGCAGCTCAGGAGCCTCCTGCGGGGAGACCTCCCGTCCGTTCATCGCGAACAACGCGATCTTGTCGGACAGGAAGTACTGCACCAGCAGGAGGCCCGCGGCGATCACGAGGACCATGACCGCCCGGACGCCCACCGCGACCAGGACGGCCATGAACGCCACGTAGAGCAGCCCGAGCAGGAACATCGTCACGGTCATCCGCACGCTGAGGCCGCGATCAGGGGCGAACCGCGTGGAAGTCATCAGCCGGGGATGAGCCCGGTGTCCCCGAGCATCTCCCGCACCTCCTCGATCGAGGCGTCGGCCGGCGGCAGGATCAGCTCGGACGGCTCCAGGGAGTCGTCCGCCAGCGGCCTGCCCACGTCGCGGACCTTGTCGAGCAGCGCGTGCAGCTTGGCACGGAACTGCGTCTCGTCGTCCGTCTCGATGGCGGCCTCAAGCTCGCCGTCGAGCTCGTTCAGCACGTCGATGTCGGCGGGGGCGATCTCCACCTGCCCCTCGCCCATGATCCGGACTATCACAACCCCTCCCCCGGCTTACGGAGCTGCTGCGTGTGCTGCTGGGCGGCCGGGGCCGCCTGGCCCTGCTGCCCCGCCTCGATGGCGCTCTGCGGCGCCGGGCCCTGACCGAGCTCGGCCTTCATCCTGGCCAGTTCGAGCTCCACGTCCTGGCCGCCGCCCATGCGGTCGAGCTCCGCCTGGATGTCGTCGCGCTGCCCGGTGAAGTCGTCCAGCGCGCCGCTGGCCAGCAGCTCGTCGATCGCACCGGCACGGGCCTGCATCTGCGCGGTCTTGTCCTCGGCCCGCTGGATGGCCAGGCCGACGTCGCCCATCTCCTCCGAGATGCCGGAGAACGCCTCGTTGATGCGCGTCTGGGCCTCGGCCGCCGTGTAGGTGGCCTTGATGGTCTCCTTCTTCGTACGGAAGGAGTCGACCTTGGCCTGGAGCCGCTGGCTGGCGAGAGTGAGCTTCTCCTCCTCGCCCTGGAGGTTGCTGTACTGGAGCCGCAGGTCGGCGATCTGGGCGTTCAGACCGTTGCGGCGGGTCAGCGCCTCGCGAGCGAGGTCCTCGCGCCCGGCCGACAGCGCCTGCCTGCTCTGGTTCTCCAGCTTCGAGGTCTGGCTCTCGAGCTGGTTGATCTGCAGCTCCACCCGCTTGCGGCTGGTGGCCACGTCGGCCACGCCACGGCGGACCTTCTGCAGCAGTTCAAGCTGCCGCTGATAGGAATAGTCCAGCGTCTCCCGCGGATCCTCCATCTTGTCCAAGGCCTTGTTGGCCTTGGACTTGAAGATCATGGAAAGTCTCTTCATCACGCTCATGCGCGTCGGCCGTCCCCTTCTCCAAGGTCCTGCGTGGGTGACCCCAGCCGTCTAAAGCCCCTTGCCCAGGCGGCGGAACCGCCTGGGTTCACCCTACGCATAACGCGCGAGGGCGTCACTAAGTTGCACTCCCGGTAGGCTGGGCGACGTGTTCCGACGTCGCACCCAGACCTCTGCGGAGGACTCCCCCGTCCCTGTAGAGGATCCTAAGCCCCACGGCACCCCGGGCAAGGGCCGTCCCACTCCCAAACGGAGCGAGGCGCAGGGCCGCCGCCGCTCCCCGGTGACCGCGCCCTCCAACCGCAAAGAGGCCTACCGCCTGGCCCGCGAGCGCGACAAGGCGCTGCGGGCGCGGCAGCGTGAGGCCATGCTGCGCGGAGACGAGCGGGCGCTCCCCGTACGCGACCGCGGCCCGGTGCGCAAGTTCGCCCGTGACTGGGTCGACTCGCGGCGCCTGCCCGGGCAGTACTTCCTGCCCGTCGTCTTCGTCATCATGCTGCTGTCGATGGTGCCGTTCCCGATCCAGGTCCGCTCGGCGGTCCTCCTGGTCTACACGTTGTCCCTGCCGGTCGTGATGGTGCTGGTGCTGGCCGGCTCGTTCTACGTCGCCGGACGCGTGAAGAAGGAGGCGGCGGAGAAGTTCCCGGGCGAGAGCCTCAAGGGCATCGGCTTCTACGCGGCGATGCGGTCGTCGCAGATGCGACGCCTGCGCTTCCCCAAGCCCACCGTCCTGCCCGGCGGCATCCCGGTCGAGCTGAAGAAGTGACGCCCGCCCGCTGATCCCCGCCCGCTGATCCCCGCACGGTGAGTCCCGGACGGCGACGCCCGCCTGGTGCCACCCGCGCGTGGATCAGGCGGACGTCCAGTCCAGCACGCCGCGACGCACCACCGGCCGGAAACCGCCGGACGCGGCGTCACGGGTGAGCGCGTCGGCCGTGGCCCGCAGCAGCGCGTAGTAGGACGACCAGCCGGCCTGGTAGTACGGCAACTCCGGCGACGCCGCGCCGACCCCGCCGGTGGCGGCGTCGGTCACCAGGTAGCCGCCGAAGTCCACGGCGCGGGCGACGGGGACGCCGCCCATCCCGCACGCCTCCGGCCAGGCGGAGACCATCTCCCGCGTGCTCATCATCAGGTCGGACGTCGGGAACCGGAAGCTCGCGCCGCCACGAGAGCCGTCGTGACGCAGCAGCGACGCCCGCAGGGAGTCGGGCAGCCGGGTCCCGAGCCGTTCCTCCGCCCTGGCCACCAGTCGCGGAGCCGCCGGGCCGTTCAGGGAGGCGTACGTCCGCGGCGCGTGCGCCCTGAGCCAGCGCTCGATCCGCCGCCACTGCCGGTTGACCCCGGCGGTCACGCGGCGGGAGACCGGCCGTACGACCGGCGTTCCCGGGGGCGCCGGATGGAGCACGCACTGGGGGCCGGGAGACGTCTCCGGCTCCGCCGTCACGGGCTCCCCGTCCTCCGCGTACCCGGGATCCGCCACCCCGCACCCGGCCGCCGCACAGGACTTGTCGTAGAGGGACGCGGTTTCCCACCCCAGCCAGCAGGCGTCCGCCGGGCACGGCTCCGAGTAGTCCCCCGCGTAGGCCGCCCCGCCGTACGACGTCCAGGCATCCGGAGTGAACACGGCGCTCTCCAGCACCTGCGCGCCGAGGGCCAGCAGGCCGATCGACACGACCGCCGCCGCCGTCCAGCGGCGCGCCCTCGTCCCGCGCGGCGGCACGATCCCCTTGATCGGCGGGAGTCCCCCCAGAAGGCGGGCGACGGGAGCGCCGCCCTCCGGCCGCCGGTACCGCTCCAGGTCCTCCTCGGTGGCCCACCCCAGCACCGGCTCCGGGCCGCGCCGTGCCTCCGCGTCCCCGCTCTCCCCCTGGGACGGCGAGGTGGTGGCCCGGGACGGCCCTACAGGCGTGGCGGCCCGGCGTCGCCGCGCGGCCAGGACCAGCCCGGCGGCGGCCCCCGCGACCAGCGCGGCCAGCAGTGCCAGCCGTACGGGACGAGAAGAGATCAACCGGCGCACGCCGGGCACCTTACCGCGATCCGATCACCGGGGTGCCGAGACTCATGACCTAATGTCAGGGGCATGGAATACCGTCATCTTGGCCGCAGCGGCCTCATGGTCAGTGAGATCAGCTACGGAAACTGGATCACCCACGGTTCCCAGGTGGAGGAGGACGCCGCCGTCGAGTGCGTCCGCGCGGCCCTCGACGAGGGGATCACGACCTTCGACACCGCCGACGTCTACGCCGGGACCCGGGCGGAGGAGGTGCTCGGCCGCGCGCTGAAAGGCGTGCGCCGCGAGTCGCTGGAGATCTTCACGAAGGTCTACTGGCCGACGGGTGAGGGCAAGAACGACCGGGGCCTGTCCCGCAAGCACATCACGGAGTCGATCAACGGCTCGCTCCGCCGCCTGCAGACCGACTACGTGGACCTCTACCAGGCACACCGCTTCGACGTCGAGACGCCGCTGGAGGAGACCCTGCGCGCGTTCGACGACCTCGTACGGCAGGGCAAGGTCCTCTACGTCGGCGTCAGCGAGTGGTCGGCCGACCAGATCGCGCGGGCACTGAAGATCGCCGACGAGATGGGGTTCGACCGGCTGGTGTCGAACCAGCCGCAGTACTCGATGCTGTGGCGGGTCATCGAGTCCGAGGTCGTGCCGCTGTGCGAGAAGGAGGGCCTCGGCCAGATCGTCTGGTCGCCCATCGCGCAGGGCGTGCTGACCGGCAAGTACCTGCCCGGCCAGCCGCCGCCGGCCGGGTCGCGCGCCACCGACTCCACCGGCTCTAGTTTCATCAACCGGTTGATGCGGGACGACGTGCTGCGGCGGGTGCAGGACCTCAAGCCGATCGCGGCCGACCTCGGCCTGTCGATGGCCCAGCTCGCCGTGGCGTGGGTGCTGCAGAACCCCAACGTGTCGTCGGCCATCGTCGGGGCGACCAAGCCGGAGCAGGTGCGCGACAACGTCAAGGCCACCGGTGTGAAGCTCGACGCCGAGGTGCTCAAGAAGATCGACGACGTGCTGGAGCCCGTCGTCGAGCGTGACCCGGCCAAGACCGTCAGCCCGTCCAGCCGTCCCTGAGGCTCAGCCCGATCACGTCGGCGCGCCGCCCGGCTCCCGCGTTCACGGGGTCCGGGCGGCGAGCGCCGCGCGCCTCACTCGGCGCGCAGGGACATCCCCGAGTATTCGACCCGCTCGTCCTCCAGCAGCGACACCTGCTCGACGCCGGCCTCCAGGAGTTCGCGCCAGCTCTCCCCCAGCCACGACTCCGCGTCCGACTGGCTGGAGAAGATCTCCCGGGGCAGCGGGCGGTCCGTGACCTCGCCGCCGTTCGCGTCCTCGTAACGCCACCGCCAAATCATCCGCACCCGCTCCTTCGCTTCCTCGCCGTCCCCGCGCCCGCGCCCGGGACGCACGCCGGGCCGCCGCGACGCGACGGCCGTGCAGCCGGACCCTATCCTGGCTACCCGATCTCGACGGAGCGCGGAAGGGGGGCGACATGAAGGTCCGGGTGGAGGGCACCGGCGGGCTCCAGGGCTGGCCTGTCCCCGGTTGCGCCTGCGCGTCCTGCGGACGCCTCGATCCCGGCCACCGGCGGCCCGCGTCCGTCCTGGTCGACGACCGCGTACGGCTCGCTCCGGCCGAGCCGGGTCAGGCACCGGAGGCGGCCACCGCGACCAGGCCGAACGCTCCAGCAGGGCCGCACGCGGGGGTCGATGGATACCGGGAACTCCGCACTTCGGACGGCTGCGAGGTCACGACGCCCGACGGCGGCAGGCTGCTGTACGCCGTGGGCCCGCCGTCCGGCCGCGGCGAGCCGGACTCGCCTCCCGACGCGCCCTTCGACGTGGTGCTCATCGATCTGCCGGACCGGCCGGAACGGCTGGGCGACCTGCGCCGGCGGGGGCGGGTGACGCCGAGCACCCGGATCGTCGCGGTGCACCTCTGCCACCGCGTCCCTTCGGAGGGCGAGCTCGCCCGCAGGCTCGGCTTCTGGGGAGCGGAGGCCGTCCCCGACGGAGCCGTCGTCGACACGGCGAGCGCACCGATCACCGGCGGTCCTGCCCACATCACCAGCGTCCGGCACACCGCGAACGCTGGATTCGTCGTCGCCGCCAGCGACCAGACCTGTGCGGGTGACCCCGCGGCCGGATCTCCGGCCCCGGACGTCACGGTGACGAACGGCGTCCGCGCCGCACAACGGAGCGGGCGGCCCCGCCGCACGCTGCTGCTCGGCGGTTCCCGGTCGGGCAAGTCCGAGGAGGCCGAACTCCGTCTGGCCGCCGAGCCTGAGGTGACCTATGTCGCCACCGGGCCCTCCGGGGGCGACGACCCGGACTGGCTGGCCCGCGTACGGGCTCATCGGGAACGACGCCCCGCGCACTGGCGAACGGTGGAGACCACCGATCTCGCGGCGGTGCTGTCCGGCGACCGGGGGACGTTCCTGGTCGACGGGATCGGCACCTGGCTCGCCGCCGTGTTCGACGAGTGCGGCGCCTGGCCGGACGACGCCCGCCCGGAAGACCTTCGCCGCCTCGCCCTCGACCGGGTGGAAGCGCGGTGTTCGGTGCTGGTGGACGCCTGGCGAAGCACCCGCGCCCGGGTGGTGGCGGTGAGCGACGAGACCGGCCTGGGGGTGGTTCCGGCCACCGCCGCCGGGAGGCTGTTCCGCGACGCGCTCGGCCGCCTCAACCAGGCCCTCGCCCGGGAGTCCGAGGAGGTCGCCCTCGTGGTCGCCGGCCGGGTCGTCCCCCTGCCGATCTGATCGCCACAGCGCCACCGCCCTCACCCGCAGCAGGCCAGGAGCCACGAGCCGGGGAGCGGGGGGCCACTACGATCGTCCCCCGTGCCCTCTGACCCCCGCGTGAGTCCCGGTGCGGCCTGGTGGTTCGCCGTGGGAACCCTCACGATCTTCCCGGTGCCGCCCGTACGGGCCGACCGCTCCGTGGTGAGCCGCGCCATGTCCCTGGCGCCGTTCGTCGGGATGGCCCTCGGCGTGGCGGGCTCCGCCGTGTTCGTGGTCGCCTGGGCGGCGTCCGGCTCGTCGCTGATCGCCGCCGTCCTCGCGGTCGGGACGCTCGCGTGGCTGACCCGGGCCCTGCATCTCGACGGCCTCGCGGACCTCGCCGACGGGCTCGGCAGCGGAAAGCCGGCCCAGGGGGCGCTCGACGTGATGAAGCGCTCCGACATCGGGCCGTTCGGAGTCGTCACCATCCTGATCACCCTGTTCCTCCAGGTCGCGACACTCCAGCGGGCCGGCCCGTTCGCCTGGCCGATGCTGGTGACGGCCGCCACCACCGGCAGGCTGGCCGTCACGTGGGCCTGCCGCGCGGGGGTGCCCGCCGCCCGTCCAGGCGGCCTCGGCGCTCTGGTCGCTGGCGCCGTAGGGCGGGGCGCGGCCGTCGCGGCGGCCGTCGCCACCGCTGCCGCCGTGGGTGTCCTCGCTCTCGTCGCGATCAGCCCGCCGCACCTGGACGCGGTCTCGGCCCTGATCGGATTCGCGCAGGGTTCTCCCAGCGACCACTCCGGCCCGTCCATCGCTGCCGAGAACGTCGCGGTGGCGGTCGCCGACGTGGGAGTCCGGCCCGCCGGGCTGCTGTACCGCCTCTCGGGCGATCCGCGTTTGAGCGTCACCGCCGGTCTGCTCCTGGCGATGGCCGCCGGGCTGGTGTCCGCCGCCCTGCTGCGCCGCCGGGCCGTACGGCGCCTTGGCGGCATCACGGGCGACGTGCTCGGCGCCCTGGTGGAGACGGCCACGACGGCGACGCTGCTGGCCGCCGCCGTCCTCGTCTGACGCCCGTCCGGCGCCTGCCGATTCAACAGGGGCTCGCTGGAAGGGGCCCCGGCAGCCCCGCGACGGGCTCGGCCGCCGGACCGCCGGCGACCTCGGCGACCGGGCGGGTCAGCGCGGCGCGGACACGGGACGCAGCCGGAAGGCGACGAACACGACGACCGCGAGCAGCGCCCAGCCGACGACGCCGGTGACACCGGCGAGCGCCGGGTTCGGCGGGGCGCCCGCGTCGCCGAGGAGCAGCGCCAGGCCCGTCACCGCGTTCAGCGAGCCGTGTGCGATGACCGCGGGCCACACGCTGCGCGAGCGCAGCCGCATCCAGCCGAGCAGCGCCCCGAAGACGACGCAGAAGCCGACGAACAGCACCGCCGCCCAGGCGCCGAGTGCCGGGTAGTTGTACCCCTTCAGCGTCAGGGGTGCGTGCCAGAGGCCCCAGATCACCCCGGACAGCGCCAGCGCGAGCCATACCCGGCGCCCGCGCCGCTCCCCCGCAGCCCCGTCCCCGGCACCCGCGACCCCGGTGTTCACGCCCTCGGTGTTCGCGACCCCTGTGTTCACGCCCTCGGTGTTCGCGACCCCGGTGTTCGCGACCCCGGTGTTCGCGACCCCGGTGTTCGCGACCCCGGTGTTCGCGACCCCGGTGTTCGCGACCCCGGCACCGGCGACCTCCGCGTTGACGTTCCCGGCGTGCGCGACCTCGGCGTCCTCGTTCCCGGCGGCATGCGCGGGCGTGACGGCGGGATCGCCGAGCAGGCGCGGCAGCAGCCAGCCCCGCCAGCCCCACTCCTCTCCGAGCGCGGGAATCGCGTTCAGGAACGGGGCGATCAGCACGGCCTGCACGGCTTGCACGACATAAAGGATCCGCGGGTCCATGGGGACCTGCCCCAGAACCGCCCCGAGTTGCGCGCGGAAGAGACTGAGCCCGGCGAAATCGAGGCTCACCACGCCGGCGGCGGCACTGATCAGGAGTGCGACGGCCACGAGAAGCGGCACGCCGAGCAGGGCCGTCGCCAGGAGCGCGGCGGTCCTCCCCCGGTCCGGTCCGAGCGTGAGCCCCGTCGCCCGCGCCCACTCCTTCAGCGGCGAGCCGCGCCGCCGCAGGGCCCACACGGCCAGTACGCCGAGGGAGGGCGTCAGCATCATCAGTCCCCCGACCAGCGCGAAGACCGGCGTGCCGAGCCGTACGGCCCCCAGCCAGACGGGCAGCGCGATCAGCCACGAGGCCCCGAACGCGACGAGGAGGAAGAGGCAGACATCGGCGTTACGGCGGACCACTGTCATCACCTTTCGAAGGAGGACGGGCGGTAGGCGGACGCCGGTCCTGCCGCGCGGCAGGCACGGCGAGGCGGTGTCGCGGGCGGTGGGACGACGGTCAAGCGGCGCCTCGGGGAACGCGGCGGCGATCAGGCGATGGGTGGCGACGCGGAGGGTGGGGCGGCGTCGCGGCGCTAGCCGACGGTCAGGCGGGGTGAGCGCCCGCCGCCCCGCGGAGCGCCGCCGGGGGTGGCCGGTGTCGCGGCAGTGGGACGGCGGCCCAGCGGTGCAGCGGGCAACGCGGCGGCGATCAGGCGATGGGTGGCGCCGGTCGCCGAGCGGAGCTTCACGGAGGGCGGGGCGGTGGGGCGGCGCGGCGACGGTCAGGCGGTCTTGCGGGCGGCGAGGGCGTTGAGCAGGGCGGCGCCGGTCTCGGCGTCGTCCACGCTGACGGCGAGTTGCCCGCCGGAGGTGTAGCGCACGACCAGGCAGTCACCTCCGCGGATCATCACGGTGGCCCTGCCGGGCAGGCCGCGGACACCCCATCCGCCCACCTGCACAGGCGACCTCCACTCCACCCAGGCCCGCTCGATCCGGTCGAGCCGCACGGTGCGCGAGGGCCACCGCAGCGGGCCGAACGCCATGGTCAGCCCTTCGGGTGCGATCCGTACCGAGACCGACGACACCGCCAGCCCGATCACGGCCGCCAGGGCGAGCGGCAGGGCGGTGGACCAGCCCGCGGGGGCGAGGCCCCACAGGGCGGCCGCGGCGAACGACAGCGCCGCGGCGAACGCCACGACCCCCAGTCCCACCGCCCAGGGCGCCGTCGCGGTGGACACCCACACCGGCCGCTTCCGGGTGTCGAGGTCGATCAGCGGACCCGGCCGATCCCGCTCCGGCGGCGCGTCGTCCGGGCCGAGTCGCCCGGCGAGCCGGCCCAGCGCCCCGAGCGCGAACGCGACGCCGACGACCACCACGATCTCCCAGCTCGGCGAGGCCGCCCGGGTCCAGTCGTCCCGGCCGAGGTTGGCCGCGACCGGAACGGCCTGGACGCCGATCAGGAAGGCGCCGGTCCAGACCAGCCCGGCGGCGAACCAGACGCGCGTCGCCCTGCGGATCTCCCTCCGCGTCCGCGCCAGCCCGACGAGACTCGTCCCTGCGACGACGGCCCACACCAGGGCGAAGAGCGTCAGCGCGGCCGGCGGCATGGACCGGTCGGGCTGCCCGGACGGCCCCCAGTGACTCGCGACGGGATCGGGGAGCCGGCCGGCGAACGCCAGCGGCACCGCCACGAGCACGGCGGCGACCAGGACGGTCCAGGCCGCGGTGGCCAGGAGGAAGCGGGCGCGCACGCCCGTGTCGGAGGTCCGGTGCGGGTGGGTCATGGCGATTCCTTCATGAGTTCCTTCACGATGCCGAGGACGTCTTCGGGACCGACCCCGTATTGGGCGGCCTCGTCGAGCAGGTCACGCACGCGGTCGCGGAGCGCCGCACGCCCGTCGGGCCGCCGGAGCACGGACACGCCGCGCCCCCGGCGGAACTCCAGCAGGCCCTCGTCCCGCAGTTCGCGTAGCGACCGCAGGACCGTGTTGGCGTTGACTCCCAGCGCGGCGGCCAGGTCCCGGGCCGGTGGCAGCCGGTCGCCCGGCGCGACGTCCCCGGTGGTGATGGCGCGCTTGATGGCCGCGCTCACCTGCTCGTGCAGGGGACGCGGGTCGTTGAGATCGAGCATGAGCAACATGGTGCTAACTACATTAGCATTATCTGCCGTTTGGTGCTGTTTCCATCAGCACCATCGAGCGCACCCATAGATGGGATGAACCCTCGTTTATGCGTAGCCGAGTAAGCCCAGCTAGCATCGGCTCACGTGACCACAGTGCGTATCGACGCGTCTGACGCGGTCTCGACCGAGACCGGCGCCCTCATAGTCGGCATCCACACGACCCCCGACGGCCCACGCACGGCCCCGGGCGGCGAAGGCCTCGACCAGGCCCTGGACGGACGGCTGACCGAGATCCTCACGACGATGGGGTTCACGGGCAAGGCCGAGGAGGTCGTGAAGATTCCGACCTTCGGCGCGCTGCCCGCGCCCGTCGCCGTCGCCGTCGGCCTCGGCGAGGCGCCCGAAGGCGACTACGACCAGGAAACCCTGCGCCGGGCGGCCGGAGCGGCCGTACGGTCGCTCGCCGGCACGCCGTCCGCGGCGCTGGCCCTGCCCGCCCGCACGGCCGCGGAGGCGGCGGCCGTGGCGCTGGGCGGCCTGCTGGGCGCCTACGACTTCACGCGATACCGCACCGGCGGCGACCGCAGGCCGCCCGTCGGCGAGATCGTCGTCCTGTCCGGCGCGGCCGGGGCCGAGGAGGCCGCCGAGCGCTCGGCGACGGTCGCCGAGTCGGTCACCCTCGTCCGCGACCTGGTGAACACGCCGCCGTCCGACCTGTGGCCCGCGCGCTTCGCCGAGATCGCGCAGGAGAAGGGCGGCGAGGCCGGCCTCTCCGTGGAGGTCTGGGACGAGGTCCGGCTCAAGGAGGAGGGGTTCGGCGGCATCGTCGGCGTCGGCCAGGGCTCGGTCAACCCGCCCCGCCTGGTCCGTCTCGCCTACAGCCACCCCGAGGCCTCCCGGAAGGTGGCCTTCGTCGGCAAGGGCATCACGTTCGACTCCGGCGGCCTGTCCCTCAAGCCCAGCGCCGCGATGGACTGGATGAAGTCCGACATGGGCGGCGCGGGCGCCGTGTTCGGCGCACTCCTCGCGATCGCCCGGCTGGGCCTGCCCGTCAACGCGGTCGGCTACCTCTGCCTGGCCGAGAACATGCCCTCCGGCAGCGCCCAGCGCCCCTCCGACGTCCTGCACACCTACAGCGGCAAGACCGTCGAGGTGCTCGACACCGACGCCGAGGGCCGCCTGGTGCTGATCGACGGCATCGCCCGCGCCATCGAGGACGCGCCCGACGTGATCATCGACGTCGCCACCCTCACCGGCGCCCAGATCGTCGCGCTGGGCTGGCGTACGGCCGGGGTGATGGCCAACGACGACGCGCTGCGCGAGGAGGTCGTCCGCATCGCCGGCGAGCAGGGCGAGGGCGCCTGGGGCATGCCGCTGCCCGCCGAGCTGCGCAAGGGACTCGACTCCGCGGTCGCCGACATCGCCAACCTCCAGCCCGAGCGCTGGGGCAGCATGCTCGCCGCGGGCATCTTCCTGCGGGAGTTCGTGCCGCAGAGCGTCCCGTGGGCGCACGTGGACATGGCCGGGCCCGCGTTCAACAAGGGCGAGCCGCACGGCTACACCCCCAAGGGCGGCACCGGCGCGCTGACCCGCACGCTCGTCGCGATCGCGGAGCGGTACGCCGGGAACGGCACGTCCGAGCGGGCTGTTTAACAGGAAGACGGCCTGACACCAGGCCGGACCGACAGAAGACGGCGTGTGGCGGCGTGCCCGCGGGCCGGGGCCATGATCGCCTGGGACTAGTGAGAAGATGCCGCCGGACTCATCCGGCGGAGTGAATACGACCAAGGAGCATTCCAGTGGCTGATGGCAGCGGCCCCTACGACATCGTCGTCCTAGGTGGCGGTAGCGGTGGTTACGCCTGTGCCCTGCGGGCGGCCGAGCTCGGCATGAACGTCGTCCTCATCGAGAAGGACAAGGTCGGGGGCACCTGCCTGCACCGCGGCTGCATTCCCACGAAGGCGCTGCTGCACGCGGCCGAGCTGGCCGACCAGGCCCGTGAGGGCGAGTCGTTCGGTGTGCGCACCCGGCTGGAGGGCATCGACGTCCCCGGCGTCCACGCGTACAAGGACAAGGTGATCGGGGGCCTCTACAAGGGCCTCGCCGGGCTCATCAAGAGCAAGAAGATCACCGTGGTCGAGGGCGAGGGCCGCCTGGCCGGCCCCAACCGCGTGGCGGTCGGCGACCAGGTGTACGAGGGCCGCAACGTCGTGCTGGCGACCGGCTCGGTGCCGAAGTCGCTGCCCGGCCTCGACATCGACGGCGAGAAGGTGATCAGCAGCGACCACGCGCTGGTCCTGGACCGGGTGCCGTCCTCGGTGGTCATCCTGGGCGGCGGCGTCATCGGCGTCGAGTTCGCCAGCGTGTGGCGCTCGTTCGGGGCCGAGGTCACGATCGTCGAGGCGCTGCCGCACCTGCTGCCGCTGGAGGACGAGTCGAGCTCCAAGCTGCTGGAGCGCGCCTTCCGCCGCCGGGGCATCAAGTACGAGCTGGGCGCCCGGTTCGAGAGCGTCAAGACCACCGGCACCGGGGTCGTCGTCTCGCTGGAGAACGGCAAGACCCTCGACGCCGAGATCATGCTCGTCGCGGTCGGCCGCGGCCCGGTCTCGGCCGGTCTCGGCTACGAGGAGAACGGCGTCTCGACGGAGCGCGGCTACGTGCTCGTCGACGAGTTCTGCCAGACCAGCGTGCCGGGCGTGTACGCCGTGGGCGACCTGATCCCCACGCTGCAGCTCGCCCACGTCGGCTTCGCCGAGGGCATCCTGGTGGCCGAGCACATCGCCGGGCTCAACCCGGTCCCGATCGACTACGACGGCGTCCCGCGCATCACCTACTCCGAGCCCGAGGTCGCGTCGGTCGGCGTCGCCACGTCGGTCGCCCGCGAGCGCGGCCACGACGTCGTCGAGCTGAGCTACAACCTCGCGGGGAACGGCCGGAGCAAGATCCTGCAGACTCAGGGCGAGGTCAAGGTCGTCGCCGAGCGCGACGGCCGGGTGCTCGGCGTCCACATGGTCGGCAGCCGGGTGGGCGAGCTGATCGCGGAAGCCCAGCTGATCTTCAACTGGGAGGCCACGGCCACCGACGTCGCCCAGCTGATCCACCCGCACCCGACCCAGTCCGAGGCCCTCGGCGAGGCGATGCTGGCCCTGGCCGGCAAGCCGCTGCACGTCCACAACTGAAGCCCTCCTAGCGAACGCGAGAGAAGAAACCATGCCGGTCTCCGTAACCATGCCCCAGCTCGGCGAGAGCGTTACCGAGGGCACCGTCACCCGCTGGCTGAAGAAGGAAGGCGAGCGCGTCGAGGCCGACGAGCCGCTGCTCGAGGTGTCGACGGACAAGGTCGACACCGAGATCCCTTCGCCGTCCGCCGGCTACCTGACCAAGATCATCGTGGCTGAGGACGAGACGGTCGAGGTCGGCGCCGAGCTCGCGCTGATCGACTCCGAGGCGGGCGCCGCTCCGGCCGCCGCCGAGCCGGCGCCGGCCGCGCCCGAGCCGGCCCCGCAGCCCGAACCCGAGCCGCAGCCCGCGCCGCAGGCCGCCGCGCCCGAGCCCGCGCCCGCGCCGATCTCCTCGATCCCGCAGCCCGCGCCCGCCGTGGTCACGCCGCAGCCGGCCCCGCAGGCCCAGCCCGCCCCGCAGCCGCAGGCCCAGCCCGCTCCGGCTCCGCAGCCGCAGGCCCAGCCGGCGCAGCCCGCTCCGGCGGCCGAGCCGACCCCGCTGCCGTCGTCCGGCGAGAGCCCGTACGTCACGCCGCTGGTCCGCAAGCTCGCGGCCGAGCACGGCGTCGACCTCGATGCGCTGACCGGCACCGGCGTCGGCGGCCGGATCCGCAAGCAGGACGTGATCGAGGCCGCCCGCGTCCAGCGCGAGCAGGCCGCCGCCGCCCCGGCCGCGCCGCAGGCGGCGCCCGCCCAGGCGCCCGCGGCCCCGGCCGCCGCCGCGCCC
>NZ_JABBWW010000051.1:0-15567 GCF_014161385.1 Microbispora sp. H10670
CGGCCACCACGAACCCGGCCGGTGCGGACCTGAGCCAGTGGCCTCCGGCCCAGGCCGGCGCGGTGGACCTCACCGACGCCTACCAGATCCTGCACGAACGCGGCTACGGCTACGGCCCGGCCTTCCAAGGACTGCGCGCGGCCTGGCGACGCGGCGAGGAACTGTTCGCCGAAGTCGCCCTCCCCGACCACGAACACCAGGACGCCGCACTCTTCGGACTCCACCCCGCACTGCTCGACGCCGCCATGCACGGGCTGAGCTTCGCCGTCCCCGACGAGGCGGACGACGCGGAACGCACGCTGCTGCCGTTCGCCTGGCACGGGGTCGCGCTGCACGCGGTGGGCGCGCGGGCCCTGCGGGTGCGGCTGACCTGGCTCAGCGAGAACACGCTGGCGCTGGACATCGCCGATCCGGCCGGTACGCCGGTCGCCTCGGTCGAGCGCCTGGCGCTGCGGGCGATCTCGCCCGAGCAGCTGGCTGCGAGCCGCCCGGGCGGACTGGAGACGCTGCTGCGCCCGGAATGGAGCGAGCTGCCCGGCACGCAGGCCGAACCGGCCACCCACGCCTGGGTGGCGCTCGGTGGCGACGGTCTCGGCCTGGGCATCCCTGTCCTGGAAGACGTCGCCGCGCTGGCCGGCCTTCCGGAGGCGCCGGAGGTGGCGATCTTCCGCTGCCCCGCCCAGGACACCGGCGACGTCCTGGCCGACGTCCGCGGCGCGGCGGACGCCGTGCTGGCCGTGGTGCGGGACTGGCTCGCCGACGAGGGGCTCGTCGACTCCCGGCTGGTCGTGGTGACCTCCGACGCCGCCCCCGCCTCACCTGCCGCGCTGACCGTCGACCCGCGACTGGCACCGGTCTGGGGCGTGCTGCGGGCTGCGCAGGCGGAGAACCCGGGCCGGTTCACCATCCTCGACCTGGACGGCAGTGAGACTCCCGCGGTGGTGGCGCAGGCGGTCGCGTCGCGGGAGCCCGAGGTGATCGTGCGGAACGGCGTGGCCGGCGTGCCCCGGCTGGTGCCCGTCCCGCCGCCGGCCGAAGCGCCGGAGTCGCCGTGGCGTCCGGACCGCACCGTGCTCGTCACGGGAGGCA
Organism: Microbispora sp. H10670; assembly: GCF_014161385.1. Lineage (NCBI taxonomy): Bacteria > Bacillati > Actinomycetota > Actinomycetes > Streptosporangiales > Streptosporangiaceae > Microbispora > Microbispora sp. H10670. The sequence continues at coordinate 1,090 of NZ_JABBWW010000051.1, forward strand.
CGGGCGGGCTCGGCAGCCTCGTCGCGCGGCATCTCGTGGTGCGGCACGGCGTACGGCACCTGCTGCTCACCAGCCGCAGCGGCCTGGCCGCCGCGGGCGCCCCCGAACTGGTGGCCGAGCTGTCCGGGCACGGCGCGACGGTCACCGTCGCGGCCTGCGACGTCTCCGACCGCGACCAGCTGGCCCGGCTGCTCGCGGCCGTGCCCGCCGAGCACCCGCTCGGCGGCGTGGTGCACGTGGCCGGGATCGGCGACAACGGCCTGGTCGCCACGATGACGCCGGAGCGGCTGGACGGCGTGCTGCGGCCCAAGGCCGACGCCGCCTGGCACCTGCACGAGCTGACCCGTGACCTGGACCTGACGGCGTTCGCGCTGTTCTCCTCGGCCGGTGGCCAGGTGCTCGCCGCCGGTCAGGCCAGCTACGCGGCGGCCAACGTGTTCCTGGACGCCCTCGCGGTCCACCGGCACGCGAGCGGCCTGCCGGCCACCGCGATGGCGTTCGGCCTCTGGGACGTGGACACCGGGCTGAGCCAGTGGCTCAGCGACACCGACCTGCACCGGCTGCGCCGCCAGGGCCTGCCGCCGCTGACCGCCGACGAGGGCCTGGCGCTGTTCGACGCGGCGCTGGCGTCGCCGTACCCGGCGCTCACGCCGCTGAGCCTCGACCGCGCCGCGCTCCGCTCCCGTCCCGGCGAGCCGCCGGCGCTGCTGCGCGGCCTCGCCGGTACGGGGCGGCGCCGGGCGAGCGTCGGCCAGGCCGACCCGGGCGCGTTCCGCGACCGGCTGGCCGGTCTCGGCGAGCCGGAGCGGAAGGCCGCGCTGGAGGAACTGGTGCGGGGCGTCGCCGCCGTGCTGCTCGGCCACGCCGGGGCGGCCGACGTCGACCTCGACAAGGACTTCCTGGAGTCCGGGTTCGACTCGCTGTCGGCCATGGAACTGCGCAACGGCCTCAACGCGGCCACCGGCCTGCGGCTGCCGCCGATGGTGGTGTTCGACAGCAAGACGCCGCGGGAGCTGGCGGCGTACCTGCACGACGAGATGGCGGTCACGCCGGCCGGCGCCCCCGCGGCGGGGGCGGCCGCCACGCCGACGGCGGGGGAGCGGGCGCCCGACACGCTGAGCGCCCTGTTCCGCGCGGCGATCACCGACAACCAGGTGGCGGGGGCGTTCGACCTGCTGCGCGCGGTGTCCAACCTGCGGCCGAAGTTCACCACCCCGGCGGACCTCGGCGGGCCGATCCCGGCGGTGCAACTCGCCGACGGCCCGGCGCGGCCGCGGCTGATCTGCCTGTCGACGCCGATGGTCACCGGCGGCGTGCACCAGCACGCCCGGCTCGTACGGCACCTCACCCCGCGGCACGTCTCGGCCATCCCGACGCCGGGATTCGCGGCCGGTGACAGCCTGCCCGCGACGCCGGAGGCGGGCGTGCTCGCGCTGGCCGAGGCGGTCATCGCGGCGGCGGAGGGCGAGCCGTTCGTGCTGCTCGGCTACTCCTCCGGCGGCACCCTCGCCCACGCGGCCGCCGCGTGCCTGGAGCAGCGGTACGGGATCTCGCCCAGCGGCCTGGTCCTTCTCGACACCTTCAAGCTGCACGAGGGCGCCGGGCAGGCGATCCCGATGCAGCAGCTCGCGGCCGGCCTGTTCGACGTCGAGGAGATGTTCGGCGGCTTCGACAGCGCCCGGCTCTCCGGCATGGGCTGCTGGTTCGACATGCTGCCCGACCTCGACATCGGCACGGTGTCCGCGCCGGTGCTGTTCGCGCAGTGCACCGAGTCGTTCCTCGGCACCGAGCCCGCGGACGGGTGGCAGGCCACGTCGTGGGACGCGGCGCACACCGTGCGGCAGGTGCAGGCGAACCACTTCACCATGATCGACGAGCGCGCGCACGTCACGGCGCGGGTCGTCGACGAATGGCTGCAGTCCATTTCCAGCTGATCCGAGTCCTGATCGATTTCGAGTTTTAGCCGATTTCCAGATTTCGGGTTCCGGCTGATCCAAGCTCTGGCTGATTCGAGGAATAACCATGGCTCTCGCGCCGAACGCGAAGGGCACCGTGCCCTTCGGTGAATACCGGACGTGGTACCGGGTGACCGGCGATCTGCGGGCGGGCGTGCCGCCGCTGGTGGTCGCGCACGGCGGCCCCGGCAGCACCCACGACTACCTGCGCAACATCGCGGACCTCGCCGGGCACGGCCGGCCGGTCGTCCACTACGACCAGCTGGGAAACGGCGGCTCGACCCGCCTGCCCGGCCGGGGCGCCGATTTCTGGACCCCCCAGTTGTTCCTGGACGAACTGGAGAATCTGCTGGGCGCGCTCGGCATCGCCGGCGACTACACGCTGCTCGGCCATTCCTGGGGCGGCGTGCTGGCCGCGCGGCACGCGGCGACGCGGCCCGCCGGCCTGCGCGGCCTGATCATCGCGAACTCCCCGGCGTCGTACCCCCTGTGGCTGGGCGAACTGGCCGTGCTGCGCCGCGCGCTCCCCCCGGAGGTCGCGGAGACGCTCACCCGGCACGAGGAGGCCGGCACCACCGACAGCGCGGAGTACGTGCGGGCCGTCAAGGTCTTCAACGACCGGCACGTCTGCCGTCTCGACCCGCTGCCCAGGGACTTCATCGCCTCCCTGATGGAGATCCACAACGACCCCGCCGTCTACTACACGATGAACGGGCCGAGTGAGTTCCACGTCAACGGCACGCTGCGCGACTACTCCGTGGTCGACTGCTGCCCCGACATCGCCGTGCCCACGCTGCTCATCTCCGGCAGGCACGACGAGGTGACTCCGGCCGCCGTCCAGCCGTTCGCCGATCTCATTCCCGACGTCCGCTGGCAGATTTTCGAGGATTCCAGCCACCTGCCGCATCTGGAGGAGCCGGAGCGTTTCCTGCGGGTCGTCCGGGAGTTCCTGGAGAACATCCCGGACCGCGGTGCGACGCCCGTGCGGGTGGGCGAATTCTAAGGGCCTGCACGAGTATTTAGGGGTATACCGGGTGACCGAATTCAATTTATCGTCAATTGCTCGCAACAAGCAGACTCAGAAGATCGGAGGAACTTCGGCATGACGCTGCTTGCTGGCAGTTCCTTGGAGGTCGGGCGATTCCGCGCCTACGGCCCTCGTCATATTGATGAGATCGGTGACCGGTACGGGCTGTCCGAGGACGCCCGCGAGGCGATCCGGCTGATCTCGCTCGTGCTGCCGTTCCGGGTCAACGACTACGTCCTGTCCCAGTTGATCGACTGGTCCCGCGTCCCCGACGACCCGATCTACCGGCTGGTGTTCCCGCAGCACGGGATGCTGTCGGACGAGCAGGAGCGGATCCTGTCCGTGCTGAGCGCCACCGGCGACCGGAGCCGCCTCCAGGAGGCCGTCCGGACCATCCGCGCGGACCTCAACCCGCATCCGTCCGGGCAGAAAGAGCTGAACGTGCCCACCCTGGGCGACGAGCCGATCCCCGGCCTTCAGCACAAGTACCGCGAGACGGTCCTGTACTTCCCGAGCCAGGGCCAGACCTGCCACGCGTACTGCACCTACTGCTTCCGCTGGGCGCAGTTCGTCGGCGACGCCGATCTCCGCTTCGCCGCGCCGAACCCCGACCAGCTGATCGCCTACCTCGGCCGGCACCCCGACGTCTCGGACGTGCTGATCACCGGCGGCGACCCGATGATCATGACGACGGAGCGGCTGCGCGGCCACATCGAGCCGCTGCTGGCCGTGGACACCGTGCGTACGATCCGGATCGGCAGCAAGTCGCCCGCCTACTGGCCCTACCGGTACACCACCGATCCCGACGCCGACGACCTGCTGCGGCTGTTCGAGCGGGTGGTGGCCTCCGGCCGGACGCTCGCGCTGATGGCGCACTACAGCCACCCCCGCGAGCTGGAGACCGACGAGGCGCGCGCCGCGCTGGCGAGGGTCCGCGGCACCGGCGCCGTGGTGTACTGCCAGGCCCCGCTCATCAAGTACGTCAACGACGACGTGGACACCTGGGCCCGGCTGTGGCGGCTGCAGTTCGCCGCCGGTGCGGTGCCGTACTACCAGTTCGTCGAGCGGGACACCGGGCCGCACGCCTACTTCCGGGTGCCGCTCGCCCGCTCGGTGGAGATCTTCCACGGGGCGTTCCGCACCCTGCCCGGCCTGGCGCGGACGGTGCGCGGACCGGTCATGTCCGCGACCCCCGGCAAGGTGATCGTGGACGGGGTCGAGGAGACCCCGCAGGGCCGCTACTTCCGGCTGCGGTTCATGCAGGCCCGCCAGCCGTCGCTGGTCGGCCGTCCGTTCCGGGCGCACTACTCGCCGACGGCCGCCTGGCTCACCGAGCTCGAACTCGACCCGGACACCCCCGACGACATCATGACCGCCATCGACGGCGGGGCGGCCCGGATCGGGCGGTGGACGAGGGAGGCGGCCCATGTCCAGTCGTGACGTCTCCCCGAACCTCGCGCTCGACCAGCTCGTCGCCCGGCGCAGAGCCGAGGGCGCCGCCATCGTGCACCTGGGCTTCGGCGAGTCCCGGCTGCCGGTCTTCCGGCCGCTGGTCTCCCGCCTGCTGGAGGGCGCGTCGCGCAACGCGTACGGACCGGTGGCCGGCTCCGCCGACGCCCGCGCGGCGGTGGCCGGTTACTTCACCCGCCGCCGCATACCGACCGACGCCGACCAGACGGTGCTCGCGCCGGGCAGCAAACCACTGCTGATGGCGCTGCAACTGGTGCTCCCCGGGGACGTCCTGCTGGCCAGGCCGTCCTGGGTCACCTACGCGCCGCAGGCGCGGCTGGCCGGCAAGCAGGTGTTCGGGGTGCCGATCCCGGACGAGTGCGGCGGCGTGCCGGAGCCGGAGGCGCTGCGCGAGACCATCCGGTCCGCGCGCGCGTCGGGGCACAACCCCCGCATCCTGATCCTCACCACGCCGGACAACCCGACCGGCACGGTCGCCTCGCCGGCCCTCGTCCGGGAGCTGTGCGAGATCGCGGAGAGCGAGGACCTGCTGATCCTCTCCGACGAGATCTACCGCGACATCGTGCACGACCCCTGGCGCCCGGTGCTGAGCCCGGCGGAGGTCGTGCCGGACCGGACGATCGTGCTGACCGGCCTGAGCAAGAGCATCGCGCTCGGCGGCTGGCGGATCGGCGCCGCCCGGTTCCCGTCCGGCCCGTGGGGCGAGCGGATCCGCGACGAGGTGCTCGCGGTCGCCAGCGAGATCTGGTCGACCCTGGCCGGCCCGATGCAGGCCGTGGCGGAGTACGTGTTCGCGGAACCGCCCGAGGTGGTGCGCCGCATCGCCGCGGACACCCGCCTGCACGGCATCGTGGCGAACGCCGTCCACGAGATCATGGTCGGCGCGGGCGCGCTGTGCCGGCCGCCGACCGGCGGTTTCTACGTCTACCCCGACTTCGAACCGCTGCGCGAGAGGCTCGACTGGCACGGCGTCACCGACTCGGCGTCCCTGCAGCGGGTGCTGCTCGACGACTTCGGGGTGGCGGTGCTCGGCGGCCACCACCTCGGCGACGACCCCGGCGCGCTGCGCTTCCGCGCGGCGACCAGCATGCTCTACGGCCAGACCGCCGAACAGCGCGAGGCCGCGCTCTACGCCGAACGGCCCCTTTCCCTGCCGCATATCCGCGACGAACTCGACCTGCTCGAGGAGAAATTGTCGGTGTTCGTCTCGTCTGGGGTTACTAAGGGTGCCGCCGTGTTCCCCGCCGGTGTACGTTGAAATTCGAATCAGCCGCTAATCGATTGTGAGGAATGCCATGCCTGTCGACGGCAAGTGGGCGGTCGAAATGCAGAGCCCCATGGGCAAGCAGACCCTTTTCTTCGACCTGAAGTCGAACGGGGAGGAACTGGTAGGCGCGCTTACCGGAACCGACGAGCCCAACCCCGAGCTGCTGGAGGGCAAGGTCACCGGCAACGCCGTCACCTGGAAGCTCAAGGTGACCAAGCCCATGCCGATCAAGCTGAAGTTCACCGCCACGATCAACGACAGCACCCTGCACGGTCAGGTCAAGCCGGGCATGTTCCCCGGTTTCCCGATCACGGGCCGTCGCCTCTGAGCATGGACAGCGCCATCGTTTTTCCCGGCATGGGGCCGTGCGACTTCGCGACCGTGGCCAGGTTCATGCTGGTCAACCCGGTCGCGAGGCGGCTGGTGGCGGTCGCCGGCGACGTGCTGGGATATGACCTCTTCGAGCGCTACCGCGAGACGAGCGGCGACTACTCCGAATACGCGCAGGTCGCCTTCTTCGTCAACTGCGTGGCGCTCGCGACGTGGGCGCGAGAGGAGTTCGGCGTCGAGCCGGGCCTGTGCGCCGGAGCGAGTTTCGGCGGCAAGGCCGCCGCCGTCCACTCCGGCGCGCTCGGCTTCGCCGACGGAGTGCGGCTCACCGCCGAACTGGTGCGGTACGAGACCGAGTACTTCGCGGCCGAGCACCCCGACGTGGTGACGCAGTCGTTCGTCCGGGTGCCCGGCGAGCGGCTGGCCGAACTGCTCGCCGAGATGGACGAACGCGGCGAGTGGTACGAGATCTCCTGCCAGGTCGACGACGACTTCCACATGCTGTCCGTGCACCGTGACGTGCTCGACGGCCTGCGGAGCCGGCTGCGGGCGCATGGCGGGCTTCCGCTGTACGTCATGGACCCGCCCCTGCACTGCCGCGCCTTCGGCGGCCTGCGGGACAGGGTGGAGGCCGAACTGTTCCCCACGCTCACGTTCACGGACCCGGCGATTCCGGTCGTCGCGGACCAGGACGGCTCGCTGCGGGACACCGCGGCCGGCGTCCGGGACATCCTGCTGGACGGGATCGTCCGCCCGGTCCGCTGGCCCGCCGTCGTCGGGACACTGCGGGAGCGGGGCGTCGGGAAACTGTACGTCTCCGGACCCGACCAGCTCTGGGGCCGGGTGGGCGTCACCACCCGCAACTTCGAGGTCGTCGCGCTCGACCCGCGCTGGGCCACGCGCCCGCGCCGGCGGGACCGCGCCGCCCAGGAGCACCGCACGGCCCAGCTGCACCGCGCCGCCCAGGAGCGCGGCGCCGCGCAAGAGAACCTCGCCCGAGCCGGGGCGAGCCTTTCCTAGAAGACCACCCCGTGGAGAGAGTCATCATGTGGGACGAGCGATTCGAGACCATACTCCGCAAACACCTGCCGTTCCTGCCGGACGGGGCCCAGCTCACGGAGGGCAGCGACCTGCGTGACCTCGGCCTCGACTCGCTGAGCATGGTCGACCTGCTCGCGTCGCTGGAGAGCACCTACCAGGTCCGCTTCCGCGACGACATGCTCAGCCTCGGCAACTTCGCCACTCCGGGCGCGCTCTGGGCGACGCTCAGCAGCGTGACATGACCGGCGTGACCGACGACCACGCGCTGTACGCCCGGTTCCTGCGCGGGCTCGCGCTGGCACCCGATCGCCCGGCCGTCAGGGACGGCGATCGGGTGCTCACCTACGCGGAGCTCCACGAGCACGCGCTCCGCCTGGCGGGCGCGCTGCTCGACGTCGTGGGCGCGCGGCCGAAGGCGGTCGGCGTGCTGGCCGGCAAGTCCGTGGAGAGCTACGCCGGCATCCTCGCCGGTCTCTACTCCGGTGCCGCGGTCGCGCCGCTGCACCCGGACTTCCCGGTCGAGCGGACCCGGCGCATGCTGACGGCCGCGGACGTCTCCGTGGTGCTCGGCGACGCCCACGGGCGGCGGGTGCTCGACGAGATCGCCGCGTCGGGCACGGACATCCCGGTGATCGGCCTCGACCGGCCGGCCGCCGGCACGGCGCTCGACGCCCCCCTTCCGGTGGCGCCGACCGACATCGCGTACCTGCTGTTCACCTCCGGATCGACGGGCCGGCCGAAGGGTGTGCCGATCACGCACGCCAGCACCGCCCACTACTTCCGGCTGATGGACGAGCGCTACGACTTCGGCCCGGACGACGTGTTCTCGCAGACGTTCGACCTGAACTTCGACTGCGCGATGTTCGACATGTTCTGCGCGTGGGGCGCGGGCGCGAGCGTGCACCCGGTGCCGGCCACCGCCTACCTCGACCTGCCGGCCTTCCTGGCGGAACGGCGGATGACCGTCTGGTTCTCCACGCCGAGCGGCATCGTCCTGGTCCGCAAGCGAGGCGGTCTCACGCCCGGCTCGATGCCGACGCTCCGCTGGAGCCTGTTCGCGGGCGAGGCGCTGCGCGGGGACGACGCCGCGGACTGGCAGGCCGCCGCCCCCGGGTCGACCCTGGAGAACATCTACGGTCCCACCGAGCTGACCATCACCGTCACCGGGCACCGCTGGTCGCCGGAGACCTCGCCGGGGCTGTGCGTCAACGGCCTGGCGCCGATCGGCACGGTGCACGAGGGCCACGACTGGCTGCTGCGCACCGCGGACGGCGAGCACAGCGACACCGAGGGCGAGCTGTGCATCACCGGCCCGCAGCTGACCTCCGGATATCTGGACCCGGACGACAACGAGGGCCGGTTCCTGCACCACGACGGCCGCGGCTGGTACCGCACCGGAGACCGTGTGCGGGTCCTGCCGAACGGCGAACTGGTCTATCTGGGACGGCTGGACTCGCAGGTGCAGGTCCAGGGCTGGCGGGTGGAGCTCGCCGAGATCGAGCACGCCCTGCGCTCCTGCCCCGGCGTCCAGGACGCCGTCGCGGTGACCCGTACGGTCGAGGGCACCACCGAGCTGGTGACCTTCTACACCGGCGTGCCCACCCAGCAGGCCGAACTGGCCGGCCGGCTGCGCCGGGTGCTGCCGTCCGGCCTGCTGCCGCGGGAGTACCGGCACGTCGAGGACTTCCCGCTGAACTCCAACCGGAAGGTCGACCGGGCCCGGCTCGCCCGGGAGGCCGCCGCGATCGACTGAAGCACCGACTGAAGCACCGATTCGTCCGAAGCACCCTCCCGAGGGCACGGCCCTCCCCGGTGGTCCCACCCCACCCCCAGCCACCGGGGAGGGCCGTGGCATGCCCGCACCCATGTGTCCGTGCTCGTGTCTCCGCGCCGCCGGGCCAGCCGTGCAGCTTCCGTACGGCGAACCCGTACGACGAAAAGGGCGACCGGCCCTCGCGTCAGGCGCCTGACGCGAGGACCGGTCGCGGCTCGTGGCCCGGGCGGCTCACCCGTGCTGGGCGGCCAGCGCCAGGCGGTCCACCTTCCCGTTGGGCGTGAGGGGCAGCTCGCGCAGCTGCACGATGCGCTGCGGAGCCATGTAGTCGGGCAGTGTGGCCAGGCAGAACGCCTCCAGGTCGCGGTGTTCCAGCGCGGGCGCGCCGGGCTCCAGCACGACGAAGGCGGCGAGCACCGGGTCTCCCTCCGGCCGCGGCAGCATCGTCGCCGCGGCCCCGGCGATCCCGGGGAACTCGAGGATCCGCCGCTCCACCTCGCCGAGCTCGACCCGGTTGCCCCGGATCTTCACCTGCGAGTCGGCCCGGCCGCAGAAGTACAGCTCGCCGGACTCGCCGAGATAGGCGAGGTCGCCCGTACGGAACACCGGCTGGCCGGAGCGCGGGTTGAGAGGGTCGGGCACGAGCGCCCTCGCGGTCGCCTCGGGGTCGTCCCAGTAGCCGCTGAACAGGGCGGCGCTGCGCAGGTAGAGCTCGCCGACGACGCCGGGCGTGTTGATCGGGTTGCCCGACTCGCCGATCAGCATCAGGTCGGCGCCCTGGTGCGCGCGGCCGATGGAGAGGCGCTTCTGGTCGGGCGGGAGGGGGTTGGGCACGTCGGTCAGGGAGGCGGCGATCGACTCCGTGCTGCCGAAGCAGTTCACGATCCGTACGCCGGGCAGCAGCTCCTGGATCCGCCGCAGCTCGGGAAGCGGGAAGTTCTCCCCAGAGTACAGGATGCCGGTGATCCGGGTGAGCTCCGCCAGGGCGCCGGCCTCGTGCCGCAGCACCGGCCGCCAGATCGACGGCACCCCGTTGACCTGCGTGACCTGCGCGTCGCGCAGGAACCCGACGAACCGCCTGGGCCAGCGGAGCAGGTCACGCGGCACCGGCACGACGGCGGCGCCGCTGCCGAGGGCGAGCGCGATGTCGAGCAGCGAGAAGTCGAACTGGAACGGCGACGTGGACGCCACCCGCCCGCCGGGGCCGACGATCTCGTGGGCCAGCATCCCGCGGAAGAAGGCGAGCGCCGCCCGGTGGCTCATCACCACCCCCTTCGGCCGGCCGGTGCTGCCCGACGTGAAGATCATGTACGCCGGGTCCGACGGGATCGGCGTGCGCCACTCGGCCCGGCGGCCCCGGGGGGCGGAGTCGATCCACACCCCGTCGGGGCCGAACACCCCGGTCCCGACCTCCGGCGGCACCTCGACCTCCGGCCGGCCGGCGGCGCGCAGGTAGAGCGCGGGCTCGGCCGACTGGACGATGGACAGCCGCCGGGCCTGCGGGGTCTCGCTGCTCACCGGGATGTAGGTGACGCCCCGCGCCGAACAGGCCAGGAACATCGCGATTCCGGCCGCGGTGGTGTCCGACTCCAGCACGACCCGGTCGCCGACGTCGAGGCCGGCCGCGTCGAGCCCGGCGGCGTACTCCTCCACCCGGCGCAGCAGGCCCTCGTACGTGATGACGTCGAATTCGCCGTCGCCGCGCGACTGTATGACGGCTGGACTGTCCGGCGTCCATTCCGCCCATTGCAATAAGAATTCGTGCAGCAGATCGTTACCCAGACGGATCCGGTGCAGAGACATATGGCCATGGATCACTATTTTTTGATAACACTCCACCGCGACTTCCGGCAACGGCGGGCGGCGCCGCCGCGGGCGAAGTCAGGGGGCGATAGGGGTTATTGGGCGGGTGATTCCCTGTCTTAGGGTTTGCGTAGATCGTGGGTGAGATGTGTCTGCCTTTTCAGGCACCTATATTTCGGCAGAGGTACGCCATGTCTGAGTCTGGGTTCGACGGGTCGTGGGCAGCGCGCATACCGGACGGAGGAGCGGCGCTGGCCGCCCGCCTGACCGGTCTGCCGCTCGCCGAGCAAAACCGCGTGCTGCTCGATCTGGTGTGCACGCAGACGGCCGCCGTGCTGCGGAAGTTCCGGCCCGACGACCCGGCCGAGGTCTCGCCCCGCCGGGCGTTCCGGGATCTCGGTCTCGACTCGATCGCCCTGGTCGAACTGCAGAGCCTGCTCAACGCCGTGACCGGGCTCGCGCTGGGGGTGAGCGCCGCCTTCGACCATCCGACACCGGCGTCCCTCGCCGCCTTCCTCCGTACGGAACTGCTCGGGGACACCGGCCCTGAGACCGGCCCGGAGCCGGTCGCCGGCGAGAGGCAGGCCGTCGACGAGCCGATCGCCATCGTCGGCATCGGCTGCCGCCTGCCCGGCGGGGTCGACTCGCCCGAGGGGCTGTGGCGCCTGGTCGACGACGGCCGGCACGTTCTCACCGACTTCCCCGACGACCGCGGCTGGGACCTGGAGCGATTGTTCGACCCCGACCCGGACCAGCCCGGCACCACCTACCTGCGGCGCGGCGGCTTCCTGCCGGAGGCGACGCTCTTCGACGCGGACTTCTTCGGCATCAGCCCGCGCGAGGCGCAGACCATGGACCCGCAGCAGCGGCTCGTGCTGGAGACCGCCTGGGAGGCGATCGAGCGCGCCGGCATCGACCCGGCCTCGCTCGCGGGCAGCCGGTCCGGCGTCTACATCGGGGTCGAGCCCCAGGAGTACGGCCCCCGCATCGCCGACGCGCCCGACGGGCTCGACGGCTACCTGATCACCGGCAACGCGACCAGCGTGGTGGCCGGCCGGGTGGCGTACACGCTCGGGCTGCTCGGACCGGCGCTCGCGATCGACACCGCCTGCTCGGGCTCGCTCGTCGCGGTGCACGTCGCGGCGCAGGCCCTGCGCAGCGGCGAGTGCGGCCTCGCGCTGGTGGGCGGCGTGGCCGTGCTGAGCAGCCCCGGGGTGTTCACCGCGTTCAGCAGGCTGCGCGGTCTCGCGCCGGACGGGATCTGCAAGCCGTTCGCCGAGGCCGCCGACGGCACCGGTTTCTCCGAGGGCGCGGCGGTGCTGGTCCTGGAGCGGCTGTCGGACGCGCGCCGCAACGGCCACACCGTGCACGCGGTCCTGCGCGGGTCGGCGATCAACCAGGACGGCGCGTCCAACGGCCTGACCGCGCCGAGCGGCCGCGCCCAGCGCCTGGTGATCCGGCAGGCGCTCGCCGACGCGGGGCTCGCGGCGTCCGACGTGGACGTGGTCGAGGCGCACGGCACCGGCACCACGCTCGGCGACCCCATCGAGGCGCAGGCGATCATCGACACGTACGGCCAGGGCCGCGAGCAGGACGACCCGCTGTGGCTGGGATCGGTGAAGTCGAACATCGGCCACACCCAGGCGGCGGCCGGCGTCGTCGGCCTGATCAAGATGGTGCTGGCCATGCGGCACGGGGTGCTGCCGAAGACCCTGCACGTCGACCAGCCGTCGTCGGCCGTGAACTGGTCGGCGGGCCGGGTGTCGCTGCTGACCGAGCCCGTGCCCTGGCAGGAGAACGGACGGCCGCGACGGGCGGGAATATCGGCCTTCGGCGTCAGCGGCACCAACGCCCACGTGATCATCGAGGAGCCGCCGTCGGACGCCGCCGCCGCCTCCACGCCGCAGGCGGGCGACGCCTCCGGTGCCGGGACGCGGCCGGTGGACGGCGCTGCGGCGCCCTCGGCACCGTCCGGGGACACGGCGACGGCGCCCGAAGAGACGGCGCCCGAAGAGACGGTGCCGGACCTGACGACGGCGCCGTGCCTGGTTCCGGTGTCGGCCCGGGGAGACGACGCGCTGCGGGCCCAGGCGGCCCGGCTGCACGACCTGCTCGCGGCCGACGACACCGTGACGCCCGCCGACGCCGGATACTCCCTGGTGACCACCCGTACGGCGTTCCCGGACCGGGCGGTCGTCCTGGCCACCGGCCGGGACGAGTGCCTGCGCGGGCTGCGCGCCCTGTCCCAGGGCGAGAGCGGCCCGGACGTGGTCAGGGGGAGCGTCACCGGCGGCGCGCTGGCGTTCCTGTTCACCGGCCAGGGCAGCCAGCGCCTGGACATGGGCCGCGAGCTGTGCGGGACGTATCCCGTCTTCGCCGCCGCTCTCGACGACGCCGCCGGATATCTGGACCTCCAGCTCGACCGCCCGCTCCTGGACGTGCTGTTCGCCGAGCCCGGCACCCCCGAGGCCGATCTCCTCCACCAGACGGCTTACGCGCAGCCGGCCTTGTTCGCTCTGCAGGTCGCCGCCTACCGGCTGCTGGAGTCGTGGGGGGTGCGGCCGGACTACGTCGCCGGGCACTCGATCGGGGAGCTGGCCGCCGCGCACGTGGCCGGGGTGCTGTCGCTCGAGGACGCGGCCACGCTGGTCGCCGCGCGCGGCCGCCTGATGCAGGCCCTCCCGGCCGACGGCGCGATGGTCGCCATCCAGGCCGCCGAGGACGAGGTGACGCCGCTGCTCACCGGCCGCGCCGGAATCGCGGCGGTCAACGGCCCCCGGTCGGTCGTCGTGTCGGGCGACGAGGCGGAGGTGCTGGCCGTCGCGGCCCGCTTCGAGGCCGACGGCCGCAAGACCAGGCGGCTGCGGGTGAGCCACGCCTTCCACTCGCCGCTGATGGAGCCGATGCTCGCCGAGTTCGGGCGGGTGGCCGGGATCCTGAAGTACTCGCCGCCGAGCGTGCCGGTCGTCTCCACGGTGACCGGCGAACTCGCCACCGCCGAGGAGCTGTGCTCGCCGGCCTACTGGGTGCGGCACGTCCGCGACGCCGTGCGGTTCCGCGACGGCGTCGCCGCGCTGCACGCCAGAGGCGTGGACACGTTCGTGGAGATCGGGCCGGACGGCGTGCTCAGCGCGATGGCCCAGGACTGCCTCGCCGACGCTTCCGGCGACCTCGCCTTCGTGCCCGTGCTGCGGCGGGACCGCGGCGAGGTGCGTCAGCTGCTGACCGCGGTCGCCGTCGCCCACACGCGCGGCGCCGCCCTGGAGGGATCGGCGTACGGCCCGGGGGCCCGCCGCGTCGACCTGCCCACGTACGCCTTCCAGGGCAGGCGTTTCTGGATGTCTCCGCAGGAGCCGAACGACGCGCTGGGCCTCGGCCAGGCGCCCGCGGACCACCCGCTCCTCGGCGCCGTGCTGCGCGCCGCCGGAGAGGACCGCGTCGTGCTGACCGGCCGCCTCTCCCTGCGGACCCACCCCTGGCTGGCCGACCACGTGATCTCGGGCCGGGTCCTGCTCCCGGGCACCGCCCTGCTCGAACTGGCCGTGTACGCCGGTGACCAGGCCGGCTGCCCGCAGGTCGAGGACCTGACCCTGCACGCCCCGCTGGTCGTGCCCGACCGCGGCGGAGTGTCGGTCCAGGTCGTCGTGGCCGAACCCGACGACGCCGGTCGGCGGGTGGTCGACGTCTTCTCCCGTCCGGATGGTGATGGGGACGGGGCGTGGGTGCGGCACGCGTCGGGTGTGGTGGGTCCGGTCGTGGGGGTGGCGGGGTTCGATCTGGCGGAGTGGCCGCCTCGGGGGGCCGAGGTGGT
>NZ_JABBWW010000052.1:0-9220 GCF_014161385.1 Microbispora sp. H10670
TCGGCGAGGGCGGGGGAGACGCCGATGCCGGTGAGGGTGAGGCCGAGCACGGAGGCGGCGAGTATCTGGGTGGTGCGGGTCATTCGCATGGGGTGATCACTCCGAATTTATGAGGGGGCGGGGCCGGCCGGCTGTTCGGCCGGCCGGCCCCGGTTGTGCTGTGGCGGTGGGTCAGCGCGTGCGCGTCGTCACCGCCGTCGCGGTCAGCTGCAGCTGGCCGCGGCGTAGGCCGCGTCGTAGGACGTCGTGACCTGCTTGCCACCGATGGTGGCGGTGCCGGTCACGGTGGCCTTGCCGGCGGCGACCTGGGCGGTCCGGGTGTTGAAGGACTGGTAGGCCTGCTTGCCCGGGGCCACGTCGGTCACGGTCTTGTTGCCGAACGCGGTGTTCAGCGTGATCGTGGCCGGCGCGTCGCCGTCGTTGACGGCCGTGACCGCCAGGTAGGCGGTGGTGCCGATGCAGCGGGTGGCCGCGGTGACGGTCAGCTTGACCTTCGGCGTGGCGATCGTCAGCTTGAGCGACTTGGTCGCCTCGACGTTGCCGGCCTTGTCGGTCGAGCGGTAGGTCACCTCGTGCTGGCCGTCGCCGGAGACGGTGACCGGGGCGGTGTAAGCCGTCCAGGCGCCGCCGTCCAGCGCGTACTCGGTCTTGGCCACGCCGCTGCCGCCGGTCTCGTCGACCGCCTTCAGCGTGACCGTGACCGGACCGGTGAACGAGCCGTTGTCCGGCTGGGCCGGGTCGGTCGTCGCGGTGGTCACCGGAGCGGTCTTGTCCTCGCTACCCGCCTTGATCAGCTTGAAGTAGTCGAACTTGACCGTCTTGGACGCGCCCTGGTTGGTGCCGATGGTGTAGACGCCGACCTTCGACGCGTTCGCCACGGCGCTGTTCTTCACCACGGCGACCGCGCCGCTCGTGGTGAGGTCGGTCCAGGTGGTGCCGTTCGAGGAGTAGGCACCGGTGAAGCTGTCGCCCACCTTCTTCAGGCGCAGCCAGTACGGCCCGGCGGTGAGGCTGTTCACCTGCGGCTGCGGGTTCTGCACGGTGCCGCCGACCTCGCTGCGCAGCTCGATCGTCCGCGCCACCGTCGACCCTGCGGCGTTGGTGGTGAGGAAGTCGAACTTCACGTAGTTGTCGTCGTCGCCGTAGACGATCACGCCGCCCTGCTGGTACTGCTCGCTGAGAGCAGAGCCGTCGACCTTGGTCTCCAGCGTCCAGTCACCGCTCGGCGCCGTCTGCAGGATGAAGTTCTTCGGGCCGCTGTTGGTGGTCCCGTAGATGTCACCCGTCGTGGTGTCGAGCTCCAGGTTGCCACCGGTCACCCGAGCGGCCGTCGCGTCGTAACGCACGTTCTGGGTCCAGCGGCACTTGTCCAGCGAGGTGCCGTTGAAGTCGTCGTCCGGCGTCGGCGCGGTCGCCTTGTCGTCCGGCGTGATCTGGAACCAGTCGAAGGCCGCGTCCACCACCGGGTGGTTGGCCCCGGCCAGCGAGATCAGGCCGATCTTCGGGTTGGAGATCCCGGCGAGCGGCTTGGTCTCCGACATCGCCGTGAAGTTGGTGCCGTCCGAGGAGTAGTGCGCGGTGATGTTGGTGCCGTCGCTGATGAACCGCACGTACACCGTGTCGGGGTAGGCGTCCCCGAGCTGGGCCGTGTTGCTCGCCGTCACCTCGTTCGGTGCGCCCTTGTCCTCCCGGATGAACTGGAAGACGCGGTTGGCGTGGTTGGACCCGTTGGTCGACCGGCCCTGCAGCACCATCTTGGCGTAGTTGTCGTCGTCACCGTAGATGACCAGACCGGCCTGCTGGTAGGCGTCCTGCGCCTTCAGCGTGAGCTTGGCGGTGGCCGTCCAGGCGCCCGCCGGAGCCGGCTGCACGACGATGTTCGGCGTGTTGTTGGTCGTCTGGTAGATGTCGGTCGTCGAGGTCGGGATGATCAGGCTGCCGTCGGCGACGCGCAGGTCCTGGTTCTCCCGGATGACCGACCAGCGGTCACGGTCGAGCTGGGTGCCCAGGAAGTCGTCGGAGCGGCCGCTGAAGCACACGATGGCCGGCGCGTCCACCTTGACCTGAACCTGAGCACTGCTGGCGGCGCCCTTGGCGTCGGTCACCGTCACCACGGCGGTGTAGGTGCCCGGCGCGGTGTAGGTGTAGCTCGCGTTGGCCGTGGTCGGCTGCGGCGCGCCGTTCACCCCGAAGTTCCACTTGTAGGTGAGCGCGTCGCCTTCGGGGTCGCTGGCGGTGGTGGTGAAGTCCACCTTCAGCGGCGCGATGCCCGTGGTCGCGTTCGCGGCCACCGACACCGTCGGACGCTGGTTCTCCGAGGCGCCCTTGCCGACGAAGTCGACCCAGTTGAAGTTGAGCAGGAAGGAGTTGTCCGCCGCGCTCGCCGGCTTGCGCACGACGAAGTACAGCGGGCCGCTCGTGACGGGCGGGTTGGTCAGGTTCAGCGTGACGTCCTTGAACGTCTGCCAGCCGCCGGTGTTCGCCACGTCGACGGAACCGATGAGCGTCCCGGTCGCCGGGTCACCCTGCCGGACCTGGATGGTCCCGCCAGTGGTGTTCGACGAGACGCGGAACCGGATCGCGCTGATGTTGGTCAGGTTGATCGGGTCGAACGACCACCAGTCGCCGTCCTGGACGTTGGCGATGTTCTTGTTGCCGCCCGCGGTGTCGGTCGTGTCCTCGACCGAGACGCCCGCGGCGTCGGTGCCGGTGCCGCCGGTGACGCGGCCGGTGGCGCTGAAGTGCTCGGCCTGCTTGCGCTTGGGCTGCAGGATGACCTGACCCCGCCCGGTGAGCGGCTTGGCCGCCCCGGCGCCCTTGTCGGTGTAGCTGGCCTCGATGACGTAGAACAGGTTGTCGTACTCACCGTGGCCGGACATGGCGGTCTGCACGACGGCCTCGCAGCCGGTCGTCTGGTCGAGCGGGTGACCGTGGGTGTCGTGACCCAGGATGGACTGGATCTGCACCTTGCTGCAGTCGACCGTGCCGTCCTCGGCGTCGGTGACGGTGACCTTGAACTTCACCTGGTCGCCGAACTCGAAGAACGCGCCGTTCGGCGGGAGCTCGACCTTGACCTCGGGCTTGGTGTTGCCCGCGTTGATCACCACGCTCGCCTTACCGGTCAGGCCGTCGGAGTTCGTCACGGTGAGAACCGCGTTGTACTCGCCGGCCTGGGTGTAGGTGAAGGTGGGGTTGGCGGCGGTGGAGTCGGTCGTGCCGTCACCGTTGAGGTCCCAGGCGTAGGTGATGGCCTTGCCGTCGGGGTCGCGCGAGCCGTCGCTGCTGAACTTGACGGTCAGCGGCGTCGGGCCGTCGGTCTTGTCGGCGGCGGCGCGCGCCGTCGGGGGACGGACGCCCTTGACGTAGTCGATGCGGTAGACGCCGGAGTCGGCGTTGTCGCCGCCGAAGCCCGAGCCCCACTCGATCAGGTAGAGGGCGCCGTCGGGGCCGAACTTCATGTCCATGGGCTTCTTGAAGCTCAGGGTCTGAAGGATCCGGTTCATCTCGACGAGCTTGGTGCCGTCCTCGTTGAGCTGGAACGACCACATGGCGTTGTTGTTCCACTCACCGAACATGGCCTTGCCGTCCCAGTACGCCGGCCACTTGTTCGTCGACGTGATGTCGGCGTTGTAGCGGTAGACCGGGCCGCCCATCGGGGCGCCGCCGCTCAGCTCCGGGAAGTTGTTGGCGTCGACGGCGTAGTGGTACCAGACCGTCGCCGGGGTCACCGGCGGCAGGTTGGTCAGGCCGGTGTTGTTCGGCGAGTCGTTGACCGGAGCCGCGCAGTTGAACGCCGAACCCGACTGCTTCGTCGCGAAGTTGTAGTCGATGTAGGGCGAGTTGTTGCCGATGCAGTACGGCCAGCCGTAGTTGCCCGGCTTGGAGATGAGGTTCCACTCCACCGTGTTCTGCGGGCCACGCGTGGCGCTGGCGGAGTTGGAGTCGGGGCCGTACTCACCCAGCATCACGTTGCCGGTCTTGGGGTCCATCCCGATCCGGAACGGGTTACGGAAGCCCATGCCGTAGATCTCCGGCTTGGTCTTGTCCGTGCCCGGGGCGAACAGGTTGCCCGACGGGATGGTGTAGGTGCCGTCCGCCTCGGGGTGGATGCGCAGCAGCTTGCCGCTCAGGCTGTTGGTGTTGCCCGCGGAGCGCTGGGCGTCCCAGCTGGAGCGGCCCGACTGCTCGTCGATCGGCGCGAAGCCGTCGGAGTTGAACGGGTTGGTGTTGTCGCCCGTGCCCAGCCAGAGGTTGCCGGTCTTGGGGTCCATCACCAGGCCGCCGCCGTGGTGGCAGCACTCGGCGCGCTGCACCGGCACGTCCAGGATCTTCTTCTCGCTCGCCAGGTCCAGGGTGTCCCCGTTGACCGTGAACCGGCTCAGCCGGTCGACGTTCTCCGAGCCCGTGGGCGAGTAGTAGAGGTAGATCCACTTGTTCGTCGCGAACCCGGGGTCCAGCGCCATACCGAGCAGACCGCTCTCGTTGGCCGTGAACACGTTCAGGTGCGCCGCCGTCACGGTGCCGCCGCTCGGCTTGACGACCTTCACGTCACCCAGCCGGTCGATGTAGAAGACCCGGCCGTCCTTGGCGACGTCCAGCATCATCGGGTTGCTGGTGTTGTCGTCGAGGGTGACCTTCTCGTAGCTGCTGCTCTGCGAGGCGGAGCAGTCGGCCTTGACGGCGCCCGAGGCGGTCTTGATGCCGCCGAGGAGCAGCTTGAGGAAGTTCGCCTCGCTGTAGTTCTCCTTCAGGTGGCCCAGGCCGGTGTACCACGAGCGGCCACCGTCGTAGTCCTGACACCACGTGTTGGGGTGGTCGGCGCCCATCGTGCCGCCGGTGTAGGACTTCTCGTCCAGCGACGTCAGCACGTGAACCGTGTTACGCGGGTTGGTCCGGTAGTCGTACCACTCGTCGGTACGGCTCCAGGTGATCGGCAGGCCCGCGGTCGACGGGTGCGCCGGGTCCTCGACCTTGACCGTGGCCTGCTGGATCGCCGGGTGCTGCTTGAAGTAGGCCCCGACCAGCTTGCCGTACCACGCCCAGTCGTAGCCGCTGTCGGCCGCGGCGTGGACGCCGACGTAGCCGCCGCCCTTCTGGATGTAGCGCTGGAAGGCGTCCTTCTGGTCCTGGGTGCTGACCGGGTCACCGGTCGTGGACATGAAGATGACGGCCTGGTACTGCGCCAGGTTGGCGTCGGTGAACGCCGCGCTGTCCTCGGTCGTGTCGACCGCGAAGTTGTTCTCCTGGCCGAGCTTCTGCACCGCCGCGATCCCCTCGGGGATCGAGTCGTGCCGGAAACCGGTCGTCTTCGAGAAGACGAGCACCTTGAAATCAGGGGCCGCCGTGGCCGCCGTCGTGGCGGCCTCGGCGCTCACCGGCGCCGCGAGGAGGGTGATCACGGGAGCGGCGAGGGCGATGGCCGTCGTCGCCGCGCTCAGACGTTTCGGACGTCGTCCGTTGGTTGGCAGGGCCGCGTTGAGCAGCCTGGCCCACGTTCGAGAACGTGGAGACATGGAGAACCCTTTCCTGACTGGGGGGAAGGTCAGGCAAGGCGCGCGCCGCCGCGCTTGTTGCCACTTGGTCGTAGTGGATATTCCGGGGTGTTTCGGGGTGCTGGAAGGTGCCGTTCCAGGTCTGTGGGGGCCGTCAGTGAACTGCCGGCCGGGGTAATGAATCGAGGATCGAGGTGGGGTCGGCGATGATCTGGTCGACCACCATGCTCGCGGCGCCGCGTGACGCGGCGCCGAAGCCGAGCGTGGAGGCGACGAACCGGCACTGGGCGCCGGAGCCGGCCACCACCAGCCGGTTCAGCTGGTCCTGCGCGTGGGGCAGCAGCCACTGAGCCAGCGAGGCGAAGTAGCCTCCGATCACGATCACGCGGGGGTTGAACAGATTGGCCAGGATCGAGCCGCCGAGCCCGAGCCATTGGCCGACCTGCGCGACCGCCTGCGTCATGCGCCGGTCACCCGAGGACAGGCCCCGGGCGATGTCGGCCACACGTTCGTCGGGGTCGGGCACCGGCATCCCGGGCAGTCCGTACGCCTGCTCGGGCATGGCCGCGCGGACCAGTGCGGCCAGCCCGACCTTGGTCTCCCAGCATCCGACGCGGCCGCAGCCGCACTGGTCGCCGTTGGGGTCGACCCGCAGGTGCCCGACCTCGCCGGAGTAGCCGTCCGCTCCGCACAGGAGCCTGCCGCCCGAGATGATGCCACCGCCGACGCCGACCTCTCCGGTGAGATAGACCAGGTCGGGCGTGCCGGCGGCGACGCCCGAGGTGAACTCGGCCAGCGCGGAGAGGTTGGCGTCGTTGTCCACCCTCACCGGAACGTCCAGAGGCCTGAGCATGGAGGTCAGTTCGTCCGCCAGCGGCAGGTCGTGCCAGTAGAGGTTGGGCGCGAGCGTCACCACGCCGCGCGCCACGTCCACGAGGCCGGGGACGGCCACCGCGACGCCGGCGGGGACGGCACGGGCACGTTCCATAGCCTCCGCGGCCTCCTTCGCGACGAGCCCGAGGCGGCGGACGGCTCTGTCGGTGCCGCTGCCCATCGTGTCGAAGGCCACGCGGCGCTCGACCAGCACCCGGCCGCTGAGGTCGGTGCCGTGGACCGCGATGTAGTCGACATTGATCTCCAGTCCGAGGGCGCCGACGTGCGCGCCGTGCAGCGCCACCGCCCGCCTGGGCCGGCCGATCGCGCCCACGTGCTCGACGCCGACCTCCCGCACGAGCCGCCGTTCGAGCAGCTCGGCCATGAGGTTGGAGACGGTGGCCCGGTGAAGCCCGGTCGCGTCGGCGATGTCGGCGCGGGACAGGGACTCGTGGTCACGCAGCTCGCGCAGCACCAGTGAGAGGTTCGCCCTGCGCAGGGCCGCGGGGCCCGCCGCCGACGGCGTCGCGCCGCCCGGGGTGCGGAGGAGGTTCGGCTCGTACGTCACCTGACCCTCACCCGCCCTTTGTTTGTCTCTGAGATCAATTAATCAGCGTTGTAACACGAGGATGTCCGGACCTGCACCCATCTGTCGAGTAACGAGTTGGCATCGGCGGCCCAACCGCAGCTCAACGACCATCTGTACCTGGGGTTATCGGACTGTTACGGAACCTGCAACCGGTTTCAGTCTTGCGTCTTCCGGAAGTCGCTGGCATTAATTCGGCGAGCCACACGAACTAATTGAGGGAGAGGCGTGGACCGAAGCAGGGCCGACGGCCGTACGGGCGACTCGTTGAGTCGCGGTCTGTCCGCGGGTGTTCCCGCTGACCAGGCCACCGTGCGCCGTTCCAACCTCGCTCTGGTGCTGCGTCACGTGAGCGCCTCGGGCCCGTGCTCCCGGTCGGCTGTCGCGCTCGCCACCGGGCTGAACAAGACCACCGTCACCAGCCTGGTCAGCGAGTTGCAGGCACGCGGGCTGGTGATGGAGACGGGGCCGCAGCACGCGGGCTCCGTCGGCCGCCCGAGCGTCGCGCTCGCCCTCGACGGTTCGCGTGTCGGCGCCCTGGGCGTGGAGGTCAACGTCGACTACATCGCCGCCATCGCCACCGATCTGGCCGGCCGGGTGCTCGTGGACCGGCGCGTCGGCTTCGACGCGATGGGGTCCAGCCCGGAGCGCTCGCTCGACGAACTGGCCCTCGTGGTCGAGAAGACCCTGGCCGACCTCGACCGGCTCGGGGTGACGCCCGCGGGCGTAACCGTGGCGATCCCGGGCCTCATCGACACGATCACCGGCACCGTCGTCGTGGCGCCGAACCTCGGCTGGCACGGAGTGGCGGTCGCGGAGCGGCTGTCCCAGGCGGGCATCCGCCCGGACATCCCTATCGTGGTGGACAACGACGCCAACCTCGCCGCGCTGGCCGAGTACACTTCCGGCTCCGAGGCCGGCACGTCCGACCTGGTCTACCTCACCGGCGAGGTGGGCGTCGGAGGCGGTGTAATCTCCGGCGGGCGGTTGCTGGGTGGAGCGGACGGATTCGCCGGGGAGGTCGGTCACATAATGGTCGATCCCGCCGGTGAGCCCTGCCGCTGCGGCCGTGTCGGCTGCTGGGAGACCAAGGTCGGACTGGCGGCGCTGGTGCGCATGGCCACACCCGACCGTGCGTACGGCATGGGCCGGCAGATCGTCCGTGATCCGGAGGAACGGCTGGCCGAGATCGAGCAGCGGCGGGCGGAAGGCGACCCGAGGGTCGAAGCCGCCATCGCGGAGGTGGGCCGGTGGCTCGGGCTCGGCGCGTCGGTGCTGGTCAACCTCTTCAACCCACGAGTCATCGTGCTCGGTGGCTACTTCGCCAGGCTCGCCGACCGGCTCATCCCCGCCGCCCGGCAGGAGCTGACGCGTCTGGGCATGACCGGCGCCGTCGAACGCTGCCGGTTCGTCGCATCCGATCTCGGCTTCGGGGCGGCGGCACGTGGAGCGGCCGGTGTCGTCGTCGAACGAGCGCTGTCCGATCCCACCGCCATATCGATCCGACATCCGCTGCCATCGGGGTGATCGAGAACTCCGACGACCTGTCCGGCGGCGGACGCCTCTGTCCGCGGGCCGGTTCCGATCCCCCATCCTCTCCTCAGCCGTCCCCTTCGAACGTCCCGTCCGCCTGACCGTGCTCCCCGCTCGGTACTCCCCCCCGCCCATCCCGCGTGCCGTGGCGATGGGACATGCGGTCAGGCGGACGGGATCACCACCACCATTTAGCCATTCCGAGCCCTATCCCACAAGAACGTCCCGCCCGCCTGTACGGCTGTCCGGAGCCGCGTCGGCATCGTTGACGCCGACATCGGTGCCGTAGCGGCGGTGCCAGCCGGCGCCGTCAGGCGGGCGGGGCCCGGCCGCACCCACCCCTAGGAGGCCTCTGTGCAGCCGTCATCGTCCGAGTCGTCCCTGCTGGAGATGCGAGGCATCGTCAAGCAGTTCCCCGGTGTGCGTGCCCTGAACGGCGTCGACCTCGATGTCCGCGTCGGTGAGGTGCACTGCCTGCTCGGCCAGAACGGCGCCGGAAAGTCCACCCTGATCAAGACTCTGGCCGGGGCGCACCAGCCCGACGAGGGAACGATCACCTTCGACGGCCAGGAGGTCCGGCTGACCAGCCCGACGGCCGCCATCCGGCAGGGCATCGCCACGATCTATCAGGAGCTCGACCTGGTGGACGGGTTGAGTGTGGCCGAGAACATCTATCTGGGTCATGAGCGGGCGCGGTTGGGGTTCTCGCGCCGGGGGGAGGCCGAGCGGGCGGCGG
>NZ_JABBWW010000053.1:0-8428 GCF_014161385.1 Microbispora sp. H10670
GCGGGGGGCGATCGGTGCGGTGGTGCTGGTCGACACCCGGCGGTTGGCCGACAGTTTTCCCGCGGTGGACTACTTCGAGGAGGCGCGGCTGCCGTTCGTCGTCGGCGTCAACGGCTTCGACGGGCAGTACCCGCACGCCGAGGACGAGGTGCGGGAGGCGCTGACCCTGTCGCCGCGGATCCCCGTCGTCCGCACGGACGCCCGGGACCGGGGATCGGTGAAGAGCACCCTGATCACCCTCGTCGAGCACGCGCTGACCATGCGGGTCGCCGTACCCGGCGGGGGGCGCGCCTGAGGCGGCCCCCGGCTCGGGCGTCACCGGTCTAGACGCGGACCGCCTCGACGAGGGTGGCGTGGAACGGCAGGCCGTAGGTGCCGACCAGGCGCAGCCCGGCCGCCCGCAGCAGCGCGTCGTGCTCCGACCTGCTGCGCTCCCTTCCCTGTCCGAACAGGCCGAGCATGCGCATGTCCAGGTCCTTCCCGAAGTGCGCCGAGTCGTCGTCCGGCAGGACCAACTCCACCAGCAGCACCCGGCCGTCGTCGCTCATCGCGTCGCGGACCACGCGCAGAATCCTGGTCGCGTCCTCGTCGTCCCAGTTGTGGATCACGCTGCCCAGCAGGTAGGCGTCGTGACCCGCGGGGACCGACGCGAAGAAGTCGCCCTCGACGATCTCCACCCGCTCCGACAGCCCCCACTCGTCGAAGGCCGCCCGCGCGTCCGGCAGCACGTGCGCCAGCTCCACCAGCACACCGCGCAGATGCGGGTTGGCCCGCAGCGCCGTCGCCAGGATGTGGCCCCGGCCGCCGCCCACGTCCACCAGCGTCTTGACCGACGAGAAGTCGTAGCTCGCGGCCACCCCGTCCGCCATCGGCTGCGACCGCTGGGTCATGAAGTCGTTGAAGATCCGGTTCAGTTCGGGCTCGGTCCCGAGGTGGTCGTAGAGCACTCCGTACTTCTCGACGAACGCCGACCGTCCCTCGCGTACCGTCGCGGTCAGGTTGTTCATGCCGTACGCGAGCGTGGGCGCGGTGTTGAACTGGACGGCCGTGCGCAGCGAGCCGGGCCCGCCGTCCACCAGCAGCCTGCCCGCGTCGGTCAGCGCGTACGTCCCGGGGGAGACGGAGGTGAACAGCCCGTTGGCGGCGCACGTGCGCAGCAGGCGGGCGAGGGACGGCGCGTGCGCGCCGCAGCGGGTGGCGAGCTCCTCGACGGTGAGCGGTCCGTCCTTCAGGTGGCCGGCGCAGTCGAGGTCGACGATCGCGCCGAGCGCCGCGGCCCGGTAGAACCCGCGCAGGTGCTCCCACACGACGCTGCTGGCTTCTGTCACGTTCACTACTCCTTGTTCAGATGTGAGGGTGTCTTCACGAGAGGTGAGGTCGTCATGTGCGGTGGGGCCGTGTTGAACTCCTCGGGGCCGAACTCGGGCCTGCCGCGCACCAGGCGGCTCACCTCGGCCCGCAGGTGCACGAACGCGGGCAGCTCCCGGGTCTCGATCTGGTCGCGGGGACCGGGCAGGTCCACGCGCAGGTCGGCGGCGACCACGGCGGGCGCCCGGGTCAGCACCACCACCCGGTCGCCGACGTAGACGCTCTCGTCGATGTCGTGGGTGATCAGGACGATCGTCATGCGGTGGTGCCCGCGTACGGCGAGGACGAGATCCTCCAGGTCCTCGCGGGTCTGGGCGTCGACGGAGCCGAACGGCTCGTCCATCAGCAGCAGCGAGGGACGGTAGGCGAGGGCCCGGGCGATGGCCACCCGCTGCTGCATGCCGCCGGACAGCTGCCAGGGATACTTGGCCGCGGCGCCTTCCAGGCTCACCGCCGCCAGCGCCTCGGCCGCCGCCGCACGCCGGGCCGCCCGGTCGAGGCCGCGCCGCCGCAGCGGCAGCGCCACGTTGTCGCGCACCGACAGCCAGGGGAACAACGACCTGCTGTAGTCCTGGAAGACCACCGCGAGGTCGTCGGGCGTCCCGCTGACCGGGCGGCCCTTGACGCGGACCTCTCCTCCGGTCGGCCGTACGAGCCCCGCGATCGACCGCAGGAGCGTCGACTTCCCGCAGCCCGACGGGCCGACGACGCAGACGAGCTCGCCCTCGGAGACCCTGAGGTCGATCCCGCCGAGCGCCCGGTGGGCATCGGGGCCGCTGCCGTAGGTGTGGGTCAGGTTGACGACGTCGAGCACGGTGTCACCTCAGCCTTTTCGCCCGGCACGCCGGTGCCAGGACAGGGTGCGCCGCTCCACCACGAGGAACGACGAGTTGAGGAGGAAGCCGAGGACGCCGAGCACCGCGATCGTCCCCCACATCCCCGGCAGGTCGAAGTTCTGCTGCGTGTAGATCAGCTCGTAGCCGATCCCGCTGGTCGCGCTGCCCACGAGCTCGGCGACGACCATCAGGATGAGCGCGAGCGACAGGCTCAGCCGCAGTCCCGCGAAGATCTTCGGCGCCGCCGCCGGCAGGATCACCATGACGAGCCGTTCGGCCCGGGACAGGCCGAACACGCGCGCCGTCTCGATGTGGAGGCGGTCCACGTAGCGGGCGCCGTCCACCGAGTTGACCAGGACCGGCCAGATCACGCCGTACACGATGGTGGCGAGCTGCATCCGCGTGTCCGCCTTGAACAGCACGATGAACAGCGGGATGAGCGTCGGCGGCGGGATCGCCCGGCCGAACTCGATCAGCGGGTCGACGTAGCCCGCCAGCGTCCGGGACCGGCCGATCGCCACGCCAAGGGCGATTCCGCCCAGGCAGGCGAGCGCCCATCCGCCGAACAGATGACCGAGGCTGGGCACGAAGTCGGCGAGGGCGGCGTCGCTGAGGAACAGGCGGGCCGGTGGCCCGGAGAACCACAGCTCGCGCAGCCGGGCCAGGATCGCCGACGGCGGCGGGAAGTAGACGGACTCCACCGCCCGCGCGGCGGCCTCCCACACGGCGACGACGACCGGCACCGCCCACAGCCGCACGGCGAGCCCGCGCGCCCGGCCGGCCCACCGGACGCCGCGCACGGCCGTGTTCGTCACTGGGCCACCCCCGCACGCGCGGCGTGCCAGCGGAACAGGCCGCGCTCGGCCCGGACGAGCAGCGCGTTCACGACCAGGCCGATGAGCCCCGCCCACACCGTGGCCGCCAGCATGAGGTCGATCCGGTAGCCCGACCCCGCCTTGATGATGTACACGCCGATGCCGCCCGCGCCGCCGGAGAGCAGTTCCGCGCTGATGGCCACCACCAGTGCGACCGACGCCGCCAGCCGTACGCCGGTCAGGACGAACGGAGCGGCGCTCGGCAGCGCTACCCGCAGCAGCACGGCCAGGCGGCCGAAGCCGAAGGCCCGCATCGTGTCCCTGGCGACCGGGTCCACGTCGTGCAGGCCGTACATGGTGTTGACGAGCACCGGCCAGCACGCGGCGTAGACGACGATCGTGACCTTCACCCCGCCCTCGGTGGCCATGATGAGGGTGACCAGCGGGATGAGCGCGATCGACGGAATCGGCCGGAGGAACTCGATCAGCGGCCGCAGCCCGATCTCCACTTTCGGCAGGCTCCCCAGCAGCACCCCCGCGGGTACGGCCAGCAGGGTCGCGACGAGGAGACCCTCCGCCCACACCTCGACGGTGGCCGAGGCGTCGTGCAGGAACTCGGAGTCGACGGCGAGCCCGGCCGCCCCGGCGAGCACGGTGGACGCCAGCGGCATGATCTGGGTGTCCATCAGGCCGGTACGGCCGGCGATCTCCGCGACGACGAGCAGGACCGCGACGCCGACGGCGCCGCGGACCACCTTGCTGACGATCATTGCGGCATCGGCACCAGCAGCGGAGTCACGTCCATCTTGGCCTTCAGGTAGCCGTACTCCAGCATCAGGTCGGCCACCCGCTGGATGCGCGTCGGGTTGAGGGTGGACGGGTAGGCGCCGAGGGTGATGATGGACGCCGCCTCCGGTTTGATCTGCGTGTAGTTCGGCAGCACCTTCTCCACTGCCTTGCGGTCGGAGCCGGCGATCTGCTGGGCCTTCACGATCGCGCGCTGGAAGGCGGCCATCGCCTTGGGATACTTCGACAGGATGGGCTCGGTCGTGGTCCAGCCCGCGATCGGGAAGTCCGCCATCGCGCCGGTCATCGTGTCGGCGATCTTGCGGGCGCCCATGTCCTTCTGCACGCCGGTCAGGAACGGCTCGTTGAGCCAGGCCGCGTCCGCCTGGCCCGACGCCAGCTTGCCCGGCGCCTGGGGGAAGGCCACGGGGACGTACTGGACGTCCTTGGGGGACAGCCCGTTGGCCCGCAGGGTCGAGGCGACGGCGAGCTCGCCGATGCTGTTCAGCGACGCGATGGTGACCTTCTTGCCCTTGAGGTCCTTGACCGACTGGATCGGTGAGTCCTTCTTCACCACGATGTCAAAGGTGTCCGGTTTCGCCTGATATGTATCAGCGAGGATGCGGAAGTTCCCTGCTTTCGCCTCCTGGGCCGAAATCACCGTGAAGTAGTTGCCGATTGTGATGTCCGTCGCGCCGCTCACCAGTTGCGGGATGGCGACGGTGGTGCTCTGCACGACTTCGGGCTTGACGGTCAGCCCTTCGGCCTTGAAGAACCCCCGTTCCTGCGCGATGAACAGCGCCGCGACGTCGGCGATGGGGAGAATGCCGACCTTAAGGGTAGTTTTCTCCAGTCCGTTATTGCCGGTCGCTGTCGTATTCGTGTCCGCACCGCCACACGCGGTGAGTGTCAACGCTGCTATGACGCCTATGACGGTCCTGTGACCCGTCAGCCTCATGGAGTCTCCTGGGGTGGGGAAGCGGAGGCGCCCGGTGCGAGAGATGGCGGCACCGGGCGACGGGCGAGAAGCGTAGCGGGACTTAAACCGGGATAACAGGATTAGGAGCCCTATGTCACCAAACTTGTCAGTAAATCCACTATGCCCCGTAACCCGGGGTGTGGCCGTTTGGACCGATGCATGTCCAGAACTTGATTCGGAAATGCCGGGTCCCGCTTGGTGTTGCTCGTACAAAGCTTTCCCGATGCGCCGCCGCGCGAAACTCTCCCTCCTTGGACCGTGCCAAATTATTCGACAGGTTGGTCTATCTCGTCGCCTTATGCTCCAATTGCCGATGTCTTGTGGGAGGTATCCCGAGTGATAGGTCCGCATCCCATCTAGAAGAACCGCGTGAGGTTGCATCAGTGAGGACGGCAACAGCCGAGAGCGGTCGTCGTAGTGAACGGAAGCCGCCCCCGCTGCCGGCCGGCTCCGAGGCGTCCGCCGGGGAGCAGGGAGAGCAACCGGCGCAGCCCGGGCAGGACGCGGGCAGCCGGCTGGCGCTGAAGAACTGGCGGCTGCGCACCCGGCTGCTGGCGTTGATCCTGGTGCCGACCGCCGTCGCGGTCTCGCTGGGCGGCCTGCGGGTGACCTCCTCCATCAGCAGCGCGGCGGAGTACCGCCGGGTGCAGGACGTGGCCGAGCTGATCCTCGGCGTCGGTGACTTCGTCCACGAGCTGCAGCTCGAACGCGACCTGACGGCCCGTTACGTGGCGCTGGACCGCCGGGGCGGGGCGATGCTCTCGCTGATCCGCGACCAGCAGTCGGCGGTCGACGCGGCGGCGCAGCGGGTGCGGGCGAAGGCGGACACCGCGGGCGCCGCGTTCGGCGACATCGGCCGCGCCGACCTCGTCCGCCTGCGCGGCCGCCTCGACGAGCTGCCCGCGCTGCGCACCACGGTCCTGGAGAGCAAGCTTCCCGCGCTGCCCGCGATCGAGAAGTACTCGCTGTTCGTCGCCGACGCGCTGCGGCTGTACGACGAGACCGTGCAGGGCGCGGTGGACGAAGGCGTCATCACCGGTCTCAAGTCGATGGCCTCGCTCGCGCGAACCGAGGAGGAGGTCTCCAAGCAGCGCGCGCTGCTCGCCGCCGCCCTGGTGCGGAACCGGTTCGAGAACGCGGAGATCGACGCGTTCACCGCCGCCCGCGCCCGCGAGGTCAGCGAGCGCAACGCGTTCCTCGCGCAGGCCACGGCCACGCAGCGCCAGCTCTTCTCGGACACCGTCACCGGCCAGAAGGTCGACCGGGCCGAGTACCTGCGCGCCCTCGCCCTGAGCCTCACCCGCGACGGCCTGCCGCTGCACCGCATCGAGCCCGGCGGACAGGCCGCGGACACCTGGTTCGACGCGATCACCGAGACCGGCGACCAGATGCACAAGGTCAACCTGGCGCTCGCTCGCTCGGTGATCGGGCGCAGCGAGGAGTTCCAGGCATCCGACCAGAGGGTCGCCGCGATCAACGTGATCCTGGTCGTCGCCGTCCTGATAGTGGTCCTGATCATCACCCTGGTCATGGCCCGCTCGGTCGTCCGGCCGCTGCGGCGGCTGCGCAGCGAGGCGCTGGAGATCGCCGGTCACCGGCTGCCCGACCTCGTCCAGCGGCTGCGCGAGTCCGACTCGGCCGGCACTCAGCAGGTGCAGCCGATCGGGGTGATGTCGGCGGACGAGATCGGCGAGGTGGCGCGGGCCTTCGACGAGGTCCACCGCGAGGCCGTACGGCTGGCGGGCGACGAGGCGCGCCTGCGCGGCAACGTCAACGCGATGTTCGTGAACCTGTCGCGGCGCACGCAGACGCTGGTGGAGCGGCAGATCACCCTGATCGACGGGCTGGAGCAGGGCGAGCAGGACGAGGAGCGGCTCGGGAACCTGTTCAAGCTCGACCATCTCGCGACCCGCATGCGCCGTAACAGTGAGAACCTGCTGGTCCTCGCCGGGCAGGAGACCGCCCGCCGCTGGAGCCGGCCCGTCGAGATCACCGACGTCCTGCGGGCCTCGCTGTCGGAGGTCGAGGGTTACGAGCGGGTGGTGCTGAACTTCCCCTCGGACGTCTCGATCGCCGGCCAGGCCGTCAACGACGTCATCCACCTGATGGCGGAGCTGGTCGAGAACGCGCTGTCGTTCTCCGCCCGCGACACCCGCGTGGCCGTCTCGGGCAACCGGATCGACGGCGGGGGCGTGATGATCTCCGTCACAGACTCCGGCATCGGGATGACCACCGAGGAGATCACCCAGGCCAACTGGAGGCTGGCGAACCCGCCGGTGGTGGACGTGTCGGTGTCCCGCCGGATGGGCCTGTTCGTGGTCGGCCGTCTCGCCATGCGCAACGGCATCCGGGTGCAGCTCAGGCCGCACGACGGGGGTGGGCTGACCGCCATGGTCCTGCTGCCGGAGAGCCTCATGGGCCGCGCGTCGTACCCGGAGCAGTCCTACGCGGGAGCCTTCGCGCCCGCCTGGAGCGGGCAGCCCGGCCAGTCGTCCGGCTGGAACGACCGCCCGCAGGGGCTTCCCGCGGCGGCGCCGGCGGCGCTGCCTGCCGCCCGGCAGCCCGGGGCGTTCTCGCGGATGCGCCCGTTCGAGCCCCTGCCCGGCGAGGCGACCGGCCCGATTCCCACCGTCGCCGGGTCCGCTTTCTCCGGTTCCGCCTTCTCCGCTCCCGCTTTCCTCGACCCCGCTTTCTCCGATCCCGCCGTCTCGGGTCCGATCACGGCCCAGTCCGGAGCGTTCTCCGTCAACACCGGGCCGGTCCCCATGCCGTCCGGCCCCGTTGCCGGCCCCACGCAGACCGGTCCGGTGTACGGAGCGCCGGTGGGAATGGGCGGAGCGCCGCCGGCGCCGCCGGCTGAGGAGTTCCTGCCGATCTTCGCCTCCGTGGAGTCGGCGTGGTTCCGGCGCACGCCCGCCACCGACACCGGTCCGTCGGAGTGGCAGCGTGAGCAGGCCACGGACGCGGGATGGCAGGCCGCCGCCGCGGCCGCCGAGAAACCGGCCTGGGAGGGCACGACGACCTCCGGCCTGCCGAAGCGGGTCCCGAAGGCCAATCTGGTGCCCGGCTCGGCGGATTCGACCGGACCACAGCAGCCGCCGGCGGCGCCGGCGGCGCAGCAGACGCCGCCGGCGCCACAGCAGCCGCGGCCGCCCCTGTCGCCGGACCGGGCGCGCAGCCGTCTGTCCAGCTTCCAGCAGGGAGTGCGGCAGGGGCGGGCGGTGGCCCGGGGCGAGCTGAGTGAGGACGAGGGCTATCCGACGAAGAAAGGGGACGGCGCATGAGGGAGTTGAGCCAGGGCGCACGCGGCCTGAACTGGCTGATCAGTGATTTCGTGAGTGCGGTCCCGGGGGTCGCGCACACCGTGGTGGTGTCGGCCGACGGGTTGCCTCTGGCGTTCTCGAACGGGTTCCCCAAGGATCGGGCGGATCAGCTGGCGGCGGTGGCCGCGGGGTTGATCAGTCTGACGCAGGGGGCGTCCCGGGTGTTCGAGGGCGGCCCGGTGGTGCAGACGGTCGTGGAGATGCAGCGGGGTTTGTTGCTGATCATGTCGATCAGTGACGGGTCGTGTCTGGCGGTGCTGGCGGCGGCGGACTCCGATCTCGGTCTGGTGGCCTATCAGATGACGTTGCTGGTGGAGCGTG
>NZ_JABBWW010000054.1:0-7936 GCF_014161385.1 Microbispora sp. H10670
GCCACCGAGATCGGCACCTCCAAGGTCAACGCCGACCTCGCCCTGCGCACCCCCGTCGACGTCGCCGCCGGCGAATACCACTCCACCCTCACCCTCTCCCTCTTCAACCAGTCCTGACCCATCCGGGGTGTCCCGCGACGCGTGTCGCGGGGCACCCCGCTGCCGGGTGGCCGGAATGTCGGTGGCGGCGGCTACCTTCGTCGGCGACGGAAGGAGAGCATCCGATGGTCACAGCCGACGACGTCCGGCAGGTCGCGCGGGCGCTGCCGCGCACCGAGGAGGCACTGGTCCGCGACCACGTGAAGTTCCGGGTCAGGGGCATCGTGTACGCCTCCGTGTCCCCGGACGAGACCCTGATGGGCTTCGGGTTCCCCAAGGAGGAACGGGCGGCCCTCGTGGCCGCCGAGCCGGAGAAGTTCCTCATGCCCCTGCCCTCGGACGAGCGCTACCAGTGGGTCAGGGTCCGGCTGGCGGCCATCGACGTGGCCGAGATGCGGGAGCTCGTCACCGACGCCTGGCGGATGGTCGTCCCCAAGAAGGTGGCCGCCGCGTACGACTCGCTCTGACCCCCGCTCCGACCCTCGGCTCCGCTCAGACCCGGGCGCCGCCGTCGACCCGCAGGACGGCGCCGGTCACGAAGGAGGAGCGGTCGCTCAGCAGCCAGGCGGCGGCCTCGGCGATCTCGGCCGGGTCGGCTCCGCGGCGCAGCGGCGTCATCGCCGTGAGCCGCTCCTGGAGTCCGGGGGATCTGGCCTCCCACTCGCGGATCATCTCGGTGAGCGTGTTGCCGGGAGCGATCGCGTTGACCCGGATGCCCTCGGGGCCGTAGGTGACGGCGGCCGACTCGGTGAGGCTGTTGACCGCCCGCTTCATCGCGCCGTAGGCCGGCAGCTCGGGATTGCCGCCCCAGCTGCCGACGGACGAGTTGTTGACGATGGCGCCCGTGCCGGCGGTGGCCCGGATCGCCTCCACCTCGGCGACCATGGCCAGCCAGACGCCCTTGAGGTTCACCGCGTAGAGGTGGTCGAAGTCGGCCTCGGGCATCCCGTCCATCGGGCCGGGCCGCCGCTGGCCCGTCGCCCCGTTGTTGAAGGCGACGTCGAGCCGGCCGTACAGGTCCACGGCGCGGCTCACGGCGGCGCGCACACTGGCCGCGTCGGCCAGGTCGCACACCACGTGGTCCGCGGTGCCGCCCGCCGCCCGGATCTCCTCGGTCACCGTCTTGAGCTGGGCCTCCGTCCGGGCCGCGAGCAGCACGCGGGCGCCCTCCCGGGCGAACAGCCGCGCCGCCGCGGCTCCGATTCCGCGTCCGCCGCCGCTGACGAAGGCGACCTTGCCGGCCAGCAGGCCCGCACCGGTACGTGTGTTGTCCATGCGAAGAGCCTGCGCCGGTGGGCGCGGCCCATCCAGGCACCGGCGGTACCTGGATCGCCTCCGCGCCCCAGGCACACTGGAGGTATGGACCGACGAGAACTGGCCGCCTTCCTGCGCAGCAGGCGCGAGCGGATCAGCCCGGCCGACGTGGGACTGCCCGCCGGGACCAGGCGGCGCACCCCGGGCCTGCGCCGTGAGGAGGCGGCGCAGCTGGCGTTCATCTCGACCGAGTACTACACG
Source organism: Microbispora sp. H10670 (assembly GCF_014161385.1). Taxonomy (NCBI): domain Bacteria; kingdom Bacillati; phylum Actinomycetota; class Actinomycetes; order Streptosporangiales; family Streptosporangiaceae; genus Microbispora; species Microbispora sp. H10670. Next base: position 1,615 of record NZ_JABBWW010000054.1, read on the forward strand.
CGGCTGGAGCAGGCCCGCGGTCCGCGCCCGTCCCGTGAGGTGCTGGCCGGGCTGGCCCGGGCGCTGCGCCTGTCGGACGCCGAACGCGCCCACCTCCACCACCTCGCGGGCGCCCCGGCCGCCCCGCCGCCGGGGCCCCCGCGGGAGGTGCGGCAGAGCATCCTGGACCTGCTCCGGAGACTGCCGCAGTCCGCCGCGTTCGTGACCTCCGCGACGCTCGAGGTGCTCGCGTGGAACGAGCTGGCGGCCGCCCTGATGGAGGACTTCTCGGCTCTGCCGAGGCGCGACCGCAACCTGGTGCGCCGCGTGTTCCTCGGGCCGCACCAAGGGGGACGGCGCCTGTACGGAGTCTCCGATGCCGACGCGTTCGCCCGCCACGCGGCCCGGCGGCTGCGCGCCGCCGCCGCCCGCTATCCCGGCGCGCCGGAGGTGACCGGGCTGGTGGACGAGCTCCTCGCGGGGAGCCCGGAGTTCGCCCGCCTGTGGGCGTCCCACGAGGTGGAGGGCCCGCCGACGCTGTGCAAGACCTTCCGGCACCCCATGGTCGGCCCGGTCACCGTCAGCTGCGACGCCCTCGACATCGCCGACCGCGACCAGCAGATGGTGATCTACACCGCCGTCCCCGGCTCGCCGTCCGAGGAGGCGCTGCGGCTGCTGTCGGTCATCGGCACCCAGCGGATGGACGCCCCTCGCTGAGCCGCGCCGTTCACGCCGCCTTATCGATGCCCACGGCCGTTCAGGACGACCCCGACATGATCCATAAGCGTGGGTGATGAATCCGTCGCGGCGGAACCGGGCGAGGGGAGGATGCGGGGCGTCCTGTTCGACGGAGCGAGGAGCCGTGATGACGTCGTCTTTTCCCGCATCGCCTTTTCCGGAATCGACCGTGCTGGGGTATCCGAGGATCGGGCCCGATCGGGAGTTGAAGCGGGCGCTGGAGGCGTACTGGGAGGGCCGTTCGGACCGCGCGGCCCTGGAGGAGGTGGCGCGGCGGCTGCGGGAGGACACCTGGCGGCGGCTGGCGGAGCTGGGTCTGGGCGGGTCGCCGTCGAACACCTTCTCCTACTACGACCACGTTCTCGACACGGCCGTGCTGCTGGGCGCGGTTCCTGAGCGCTACCGGCACGTCGACGACCTGGCCGCCTACTTCGCGATGGCCCGCGGCGCCGAGGGGCTGCCCCCGCTGCGGATGACCAAGTGGTTCGACACCAACTACCACTACATCGTCCCTGAGATCGGCCCGGAGACGGTCTTCTCCCTCGACGCCGCCAAGCCGCTCTCGGAGGTCCGCGAGGCTCGCGCGCTGGGCCTGGAGACGCGGCCGGTGCTGGTCGGGCCGGTGACGTTCCTCCTGCTGTCGCAGGCGGCGGCGGGAAGCCCGGACGGCTTCGCGCCGCTCGACCGGCTGGACGACGTGGTCGAGGTGTACGGACGCCTGCTGGGCCTGCTCGCCGCGGAGGGTGTCGGGTGGGTGCAGCTCGACGAGCCCGCGCTGGTCGCCGACCGGACTCCCGCCGAACTCGCCGCGGTCGAGGCGGCGTACGGCCGGCTCGGCGGGCTGGCGGAACGGCCCGCGCTTCTGGTCGCCGCCTACTTCGGGGACCTCGGCGAGGCGCTGCCCGTGCTGGCGCGGACGCCGGTCGAGGCCGTGGCCCTGGATCTCGTCCGGGGCACGCCCGGTGACGTGGGTCTCCTGGCCGGCAAGACGATCGTCGCCGGTGTCGTGTCGGGCCGGGACGTGTGGCGCACCGACCGGGACCGGGCACTGGCCACGCTGCACGCCGTACGGGAGCGGGCGGGACAGGTCGTGGTCGCCACCTCGTGCTCGCTCCTGCACGTGCCGTACGACGTGGAGCGGGAGACCGGCCTCGATCCCGCCCTGCGGGGCCGGCTGGCGTTCGCCGAGCAGAAGGTCGCCGAGGTGGTCGAGCTGGCGCACCTGCTCGTCGAAGAGCCCAGCGCCGACGTCCCCCGCCTCCCCGCGCCGCAGGCGCGGCCCTCCACGTCCGGGGCCCGGGTGACAGAGACCCGGGCGCCCTACGCCGTACGGGCGGCGGCGCAGGCCGAGCGCCTGAAGCTGCCGCTCCTCCCGGTCACCACGATCGGCTCGTTCCCGCAGACGGGGGAGCTGCGCCGGGCCAGGGCGGCGCTGGCGGCCGGGGAGATCGGCGAGGCGGCGTACGAGGACATGGTCCGCGCCGAGATCGAGCACGTCATCGCGGTGCAGGAGCGGCTGGGGCTGGACGTCCTCGTGCACGGAGAGCCCGAACGCAACGACATGGTGCAGTACTTCGCCGAGCATCTCGACGGCTTCGCCGTCACCCGGCACGGCTGGGTCCAGTCGTACGGCTCGCGCTGCACCCGGCCGCCCATCCTGCACGGCGACGTGCGGCGGCCGGAGCCGATGACGGTGCGCTGGGCGCGGTACGCGCAGTCGCTGACGAGCAGGCCGGTCAAGGGCATGCTCACCGGCCCGGTCACGATCGTGGCGTGGTCGTTCGTCCGCGACGACCTGCCGCTGCGCGACGTGGTCCTCCAGGTCGCCGGCGCCGTCCGAGAGGAGGTGCGCGACCTGGAGGAGGCGGGCATCGGGGTGATCCAGGTCGACGAGCCGGCCCTGCGCGAACTGCTGCCGCTGCGCCGGGCCGGGCAGGCCGCCTACCTGGAGTGGGCCGTCGCGGCCTACCGCTGGGCGACCTCCGGCGCGGGCGATCACACCCAGATCCACACGCACCTGTGCTATTCGGACGCCGACCAGATCCTCGCCGCGATCGACGCACTCGACGCGGACGTGACCAGCGTCGAGTCGGCCCGCTCACGTGGCCGGGTGCTCGCTGTGATGGCCGGCGGGGTCGCCGGTGGGGACGGCCGCGGCTTCGGCCGGGGGCTCGGCCCCGGGGTCTACGACATCCACTCGCCGCGCGTGCCGGGCGCCGACGAGGTGGAGCGGCTCCTGGAGGAGGCCCTGCGGGTGGTGCCCGCCGACAGGCTGTGGGTCAACCCCGACTGCGGCCTGAAGACCCGGTCGCACGAGCAGGTCGAGGCCGCGCTCGCCAACGTGGCCGAGGCCGCGGCCCGCCTCCGCGAGCGGCACACCCCTCGGTAGCGGCACACCCCTCGGTGAATGCACGGCCGAGGCCGTTCACCGCGGTAAGGCGGGACGCCGGGGCGAGACCAGGCCGGACTCGTAGGCGAAGACGACGAGCTGGGCGCGGTCGCGCGCGCCCAGCTTGGTCATCGCCCTGCTCACGTGGGTCTTCGCGGTGAAGGGGCTGATCACCATGTGGGCGGCGATCTCCTCGTTGGTGAGGCCGCGGGCGACCAGGGCGACGACCTCCCGCTCCCGGTTGGTGAGCGCGTCCAGGGTGGCCGCCGGCGCCGCGTCCGGCGGGCGGGAGACGTACTCGCTGATCAGTGTCCGGGTGACGGCGGGGGAGAGCAGGGCGTCGCCCCGCGCGGCGACCCTGAGGGCCTGGAGAAGCTCCACCGGATCGGTGTCCTTGAGCAGGAACCCGCTCGCGCCCGCCCGCAGCGCGTCGAAGACGTACCGGTCGAGGCCGTAGTTCGTGAGGATCACCACCCGCGTGGGGGCCAGCCGGGGATCGGCGGCGATCCGCCGGGTCGTCTCGATGCCGTCCATCACGGGCATCTGGATGTCGACGAGGGCGACGTCGGGCACGTGCCGCTCGGCCAGGGCCAGGCCCTGGGCGCCGTCGCCCGCCTCGCCGACCACCTCCACGCCGTCCTCGGCGTCGAGCAGCGCCCGGAAGCCCGCCCGGATGAGCGCCTGGTCGTCCACCAGCAGCACCCTGATCACGCCGCTCCCTCCCGCAGGGGAAGCTCGGCGTGGACGCGGAAGCCGCCCCCCGCTCCCGGGCCGGCCTGGATGTGCCCGCCGAGCGCGGACACCCGCTCGCGCATGCCGGTGAGTCCCACCCCCGGCTCATGTGCCGCGTCCGCGGCGCCGGTCCCGCCCCGGCCGTCGTCCTCGACGCGTACGACGAGGGCGTCCGGCTGGTAACCGACGTGTACGGAGGCCGACGCGGGCCCCGCGTGCCGGGCGACGTTGGTGAGCGCCTCCTGCACGATCCGGTAGGCGGCGAGATCCACCTCCGGCGGCAGGCGGCGGGGCGTGCCGGTGACCGCCAGCGTGGCGGGCACGCCCGCCGACCGGGCCCGCTCGACCAGCTCGCCGATCCGCCCGGCGCGGTCCTCCTCGCCGCCGTCCTCCTCGCCGGGCTCGCGCAGCACCTCCAGCGTCGCGCGCAGCTCACGCATGGCGTCCGCGCTCGCGTCCTGGATCGCCAGCAGCGCGGCCGGCACCTCCTCGCCCCGCTTGCGCGCCAGGTGGACGGCCACGCCCGCCTGCACCTTGATGATCGAGATGCTGTGGGTGAGCGAGTCGTGCAACTCCCTGGCGATGCGCAGCCGCTCCTCGCCCGCCCGGCGCAGCGCGACCTCCTCGCGGGTGCGCTCCGCCTCGGCGGCCCGCTGCTCGGCCTGGCGCAGGTACGCCCGGCGCTGCCGCGACACGATGCCCGCCACGTTGGCCGCGACGAACCAGCCGACCAGCAGACCGGTCCGGTCCAGGACCTCGCGCGGGGTCCGCGTGCCGAGGTCGGCCAGCTCCGCCAGCAGGGCGCCGCCGAGGTAGACCGCGCTCGCCGACAGCGCCCACACACGCCGCCCGGCACTCGCCGCCGAGTAGACGGTGATCAGGACGGGCAACGTGGGCGCGGTCTCCGGATACACCACCTGGGCGTAGCCGAACATGCAGGCCGTCGCGACGGCCATCGCCGCGACCGGCGCGGCCCGCCGCGCGGTCACGGCGGCGCACCCGCCCACCAGGAGGAGATAACCGATCACCCCCACCCGCGCCGGGCTGTTCGGGGCGCCGGGGATCAGGGTGCCGGCCACGAGCAGCGCCGCCAGGACGGCCGCCGCCGCCCCGTCCTCGGCGTACGGCCGCAGGCCGCGATCACGCTCCATGTCCCGAAGCGTAAACCGCGTCCGGTTCGTCCGCCTCCTCCCGGCGGACCCTTCGGGCGCTACTCCCGCTGGAGTACGCCGGGCCGTGTTCACTTGCCGGGGGAGCGGCCCGCGGACTCTCCCGCCGTACGACGACTCGGAGGGCCGTGACCGGCAGGATCGGCGCCGGACAGTTCAATCCCAGGGAGGCCGATATGCCGACGCCGTACCGCTATGTGACCCCCGTGCCCGTGGAGGCGGCCACCGGGCGGGTGGCGGAGGTCTACCACCAGATCGCCCGCGACTTCGGTATGACCCGGATGCCGCTCTTCCTGACGTTGTCGCCGGCGCCGGACGTGCTGGCCGCCACCTGGGCGCTGCTGCGCGAGTCGCTGCTCGTGGGCGAGGCGCCCAGGGCGGCCAAGGAGGTCGTCGCCGCCGGGGTCTCGCTGGCCAACGAATGTCCGTTCTGCGTGGACGCGCACACCATGCTCCTGCACGCGACCGGCGAGCACCGGCTGGCCGAGACGCTCGCGCGAGGCGAACGGCCGCCGGATCCGGAGCACGCGCGGCTCTTCGACTGGGCCACCGGCACGACCGGCGGCGGGCGCACGCCGCCGTGCCCTCCGGAGCAGGCCGCCGAACACATCGGCACCGCGCTCGCGTTCCACTTCATCAACCGCATGGTGTCGTCCCTGCTCACCGCCGACCTCCTGCCGGCCGGTCTGCAGCGGTCCCGGCTGGTGCGCCGCCTGGGCGGCGGAGCCCTGTCCAGAGCGGTGCGCCGGAGGCTGCCGCGCGGGGAGGCGCTGCCCCTGCTGCGCGGGCTGCCGGCGTACCGGGATCCCGGCTGGGCCGCGGGCGCGCCGATGGGCGCCGCGTTCGCCGCACTGCTGGCCTGCGCGGGAGAAGGGGCCGCCCTGCTGGACGACGAGGCGGTGGAGGCGGTCCTGGAGGCCGTCGCCGTCTGGGACGGCGGGCATCCCCCGCTGTCCGGGTGGCCGGCCGGGCCGCTCGCGGACGTCGCCCCCGCGCGGCGCCCGGCCGCCCGGCTCGCGCTGCTCGCCGCCCTCGCGCCGTACCGGGTGACCGACGCGGACGTCGCCGCGTGGCGGGAGGCCGGGCGCGGCCGTTCCGACGCGGACCTCGTACGGCTGCTGGCGTTCGGGGCGATCTCCGCCGTCGAGCGGGTCGAGGCGGGGGTCGCCGCCAGGGCTTAGGCCCGGCCTAGAAGATCACTGAAAATCTTGGTGAGGGCTGTCGGTGGAGGACATCAGGCGGTGGCTGACTTGAGAGCCCAGGCGCCGTCGGCGTGGGTGAGCCCGAGGTGGATCAACGTACGGAGGTTCAAGGC
>NZ_JABBWW010000055.1:0-7841 GCF_014161385.1 Microbispora sp. H10670
CGGCCACCACGAACCCGGCCGGTGCGGACCTGAGCCAGTGGCCTCCGGCCCAGGCCGGCGCGGTGGACCTCACCGACGCCTACCAGATCCTGCACGAACGCGGCTACGGCTACGGCCCGGCCTTCCAGGGACTACGCGCGGCCTGGCGACGCGGCGAGGAACTGTTCGCCGAAGTCGTCCTCCCCGACCACGAACACCAGGACGCCGCACTCTTCGGACTCCACCCCGCACTGTTCGACGCGGCACTGCACTCGCTGCACTTCGGCGTGGACGACACCGACGACGGCCCCACGATGCTGCCGTTCTCCTGGGCGGGCGTGTCGCTGAGCGCCGTCGGTGCGACGGCGCTGCGCGTCCGGCTGACGCCCGCGGGGCAGAACGCCTTCTCCCTGGAGATCGCGGACGCCGAGGGAGCACCGGTCGCCGCCGTGCGGTCGCTCACGTCGCGGCCGGTCGCGCCGGAACAGCTGCAGCCCGCGCAACTGCACGACTCGCTGTACCGGGTCGACTGGACGAAGCTGCCGGTGCCCCCGGCCGTCTCCCTGACGTACGCCGACTGGGCGGCCCTGGACCCGGCCGCGGCGACGGTGCCGGACGTCATCGTGCTCCGGGAGCCCTTCGGCGACCCGGACGGGGCTTCCGCGGACGAGGCCGGGGCGGTCAGGGCCGCGACCCACCAGGTGCTGGCCGTACTGCAGGAGTGGACGGCCGACGAGCGCTTCGCCGACAGCAGATTGCTGGTCGTCACCCGGGGGGCGGTCGCCCCGCTGCCCGGCGCGGACGACGTGACCGACCTCGCCGGCGCGGCCGTCTGGGGGCTGGTGCGGACCGCGCAGCGGGAGCATCCCGACCGGATCGTCCTGGCCGACCTGGACGACAGCGCGGACAGCGGAGTGGACGCCGGCGTGGACCTCGGTGCCGTCATGGGCATCGGCGAGCCGCAGGTGGCGATCCGCGACGGCGCCGCGTACGCGCCCCGGCTGGTCCGGGTCCCGGTCTCGGCGCCGGAGACGGCACCGGAAACGACACCGCTGACGTCGTTCCCGGCGGAGGGGACGGTGCTGGTCACGGGTGGCACCGGGATGCTGGGCCGGTTGGTGGCGCGGCACCTGGTCGTGGCGCACGGGGTGCGTCACCTGCTGCTCACCAGCAGGAGCGCCTCGGCCGAGAGCGCCGCCGACCTGATCGGCGAGCTTGCGGACCTCGGCGCGCGAGTGTCGGTGGCGGCGGCGGATGCCGCTGATCGCGCCTCGCTCGCAGGGGTGCTGGCGGGGATCCCGGCGGAGCACCCGCTGGTGGGAGTCGTGCATCTGGCGGGTGTGCTGGACGACGGTGTGATCGGGTCGCTGACGCCGGAGCGGATGGATCGGGTGCTGCGTCCGAAGGTGGACGCGGCGCTGAATCTGCACGAGCTGACGCGTGGTCGTGAGCTGGCGGCGTTCGTGCTGTTCTCCTCGGCGTCGGGGGTGTTCGGGACGCCGGGTCAGGGCAGCTACGCGGCGGCGAACGCGTTCCTGGACGCCCTCGCCGCGCACCGCCGGGCGAACGGCCTCACCGCCCAGTCGTTGGCCTGGGGCCTCTGGGCCGACGACGCCGGGATGGCCGGTGAGCTGGGCGACGCCGACCGGCAGCGGCTGAGCCGCAACGGTGTGGAGCCGCTGTCGGCCCGGCAGGGGCTGGAGCTGTTCGACGTCGCCTGCACCGTGGACTCCGGCACGCTGGTGCCGATCCGGCTGGACTTCGCCGCCCTCGCCGAAGCGGGAGCGGAGCTCCCGTCCCTCTTCCGCACCCTCGTCCGCGTACCCACTCGCCGGGTGGCCGCCGCGGCCGGCGGCGCGGCCTCCGCCGTACGGGAGAGGTTCGCCGGACTGACCGCGGCCGAGCGGGTCGCCGCCGCGCTCGACATCGTGCGTACGCAGGCGGCCGCCGTCCTCGGGCACGCCGGGGTGGAGGCGATCGAGCCCGACCGGGCGTTCGGCGAGCTGGGCTTCGACTCGCTCTCCGCCGTGGAACTCCGCAACGGACTGAACGCGGTCACCGGGCTGCGGCTGCCGGCGTCGCTGGTCTTCGACTACCCCAACGCGCTCGCCGTCGCCGAGCACATCGCGGCCGAGGTGGTCGGTGCCGACACCAGGCGTACGGCGGTGGCGGCCACGGCCGGTTCGGTCGACGAGCCGCTCGCGATCGTGGGCATGGCGTGCCGCTACCCCGGTGGGGTGTCCTCGCCGGAGGACCTGTGGCGGCTGGTCGCGGGCGGGGTGGACGCGATCTCCGACCTGCCGGTGAACCGTGGCTGGAACATCGAAGAGATCTTCGACCCCGACGGCAAGCGTCCGAACACCAGTTATGTGAAGTCGGGTGGGTTCCTGCACGAGGCGGCGGAGTTCGACGCGGCCTTCTTCGGGATCTCCCCGAATGAGGCTCTGGTGATGGACCCGCAGCAGCGGTTGCTGCTGGAGACCTCCTGGGAGGCGATGGAGCGAGCCGGGATCGACCCTGGCTCGCTGCGAGGCTCGTCGACCGGCGTGTTCGCCGGGATGATGTACCACGACTACGCCGCCAACGCGAACACCGGATCGATCGCCTCGGGCCGGGTGTCGTACGTGTTCGGGTTCGAGGGCCCGTCGGTGACAATCGACACCGCCTGCTCCTCCTCCCTGGTAGCCCTGCACCTGGCCGGGCAGGCACTCCGATCCGGTGAGTGCTCGCTGGCGCTGGTCGGCGGAGTCGCGGTGATGGCCACCCCCGACACCTTCATCGAGTTCTCCCGCCAGCGGGGGCTGTCGCCCGACGGCCGCTGCCGCGCGTACGGCGCGGGCGCGAACGGGACGGCGTGGGCCGAGGGCTGCGGTGTGCTGCTGGTGGAGCGGTTGTCGGACGCGCGGCGGCTCGGGCACCGGGTGCTCGCGGTGGTGCGGGGCACGGCGGTGAACCAGGACGGCGCGTCCAACGGGCTGACCGCGCCGAACGGTCCGTCGCAGGAGCGGGTGATCCGCCAGGCCCTGGCCAACGCCAGGCTGTCGGTGTGGGACGTCGACGTGGTCGAGGGTCACGGCACCGGGACGACGCTGGGTGACCCGATCGAGGCGCAGGCGGTTTTGGCGACCTATGGTCAGGATCGGCCTGAGGAGCGGCCGCTGTGGCTGGGGTCGCTGAAGTCGAACATCGGCCACACGCAGGCCGCCGCCGGCGTCGGCGGGATCATCAAGATGGTCATGGCCATGCACAACGGCGTCCTGCCCAAGACGCTGCACGCGGACGAGCCCTCCCCGCACATCGAGTGGTCGGCCGGCCACGTACGGCTGCTGACCGAGGCGATGCCGTGGCCGGAGGTGGACCGCCCCCGTCGTGCGGGTGTGTCGTCGTTCGGGATCAGCGGCACCAACGCCCACGTCATCATCGAGCAGGCCCCCGCCGACCTCGCCCCTGCGGATGTCCTCCTCGCTGAGGCCCCCTCCCCGGCCCTGCTCACCGGCACCGTCCTCCCCGCCACGCCGGAGCTGACCGACGGCACCGCGCAGGTCCCGGTCGAGAACGAGAGCGCGGCTCCGGTGGCGTGGGTGGTGTCAGGCAAGACGGCGGACGCGCTGGCCGGCCAGGCGGCCCGGGTGCTGTCCTTCGTGCAGGACCGCCCCGCCCTGAGCGTGGCCGACATCGGCTACTCGCTGGCGACGACGCGGGCGTCCTTTGAACGGCGGGCGGTGGTCACCGGTGGTGACCGGGCCGGGCTGCTGGCGGGGCTGGCGGCACTGGCGGAGGGCCGTACCGCACCTGGGGTGGTGCAGGGCGTCGCCCGTTCCGGTGGCAAGGTCGGTGTGCTGTTCACCGGTCAGGGCGCCCAGCGGCTCGGCATGGGCCGCGAACTCCACGCGGCGTTCCCCGCCTTCGCCCAAGCCTTCGACGCGGTCGTCGCTGAGCTGGATGCGCATCTGGATCGGCCGTTGCGTGAGGTGATCTGGGGCGAGGACCCCGATCTGGTGGACCAGACGGCGTATGCGCAGGCGGGGTTGTTCGCGGTGGAGGTGGCGCTGTTCCGCCTCGTGGAGTCGTGGGGGGTGCGGCCGGACTACCTGGCCGGTCACTCGGTGGGTGAGCTGGCCGCCGCGCACGTGGCCGGGATGCTGTCGCTTGCGGATGCGTGCCGGTTGGTGGCGGCGCGGGGCCGGTTGATGCAGGCCCTGCCGTCGGGTGGGGCGATGGTCGCGGTCCAGGCCACCGAGGACGAGGTCCTGGCGCTGCTGACCGAGGGGGTGGACATCGCGGCGGTCAACGGGCCGCGTGCGGTGGTCGTCTCCGGGCAGGAGGGCCCGGTTCTGGCCCTGGCGGCGCGGCTGGCGGAGCAGGGGCGGAAGACGCGCCGGTTGCGGGTCTCCCACGCTTTCCACTCCCAGCTGATGGAGCCGATGCTCGCCGACTTCCACACCGTGGCGGAGTCGCTGACCTACGGGCGGCCGTCCATCCCGATCGTGTCCACCGTCACCGGCGGTCTCGCCGACACCGGGTTCGGCACCGCGCGGTACTGGGTGGACCAGGTGCGCGGGGCGGTGCGGTTCGCCGACGCGGTGACCACCCTGGCCGCTCAGGGGGTGACCCGGTTCGTGGAGCTGGGCCCGGACGCGGTGCTGACCGCGATGGCCCAGCAGACCCTCGACGAGGCCGACACTGCCGTCTTCACCGCCACGATGCGGGCCGGACGGCCCGAGCCCGGCACGGTCGTGGCGGCGCTTGGTCAGCTGCACACCGCCGGCGTCCCGGTCGACTGGCAGGCCTTCTACGCCGAGACCGGCGCCCGCCGCGTCGACCTGCCCACCTACGCCTTCCAGCGCGAGTTCTACTGGCTCGAACACGAGCAGGAGGGTGTGGACGCGGCGGCCATGGGCCTGGAGCGCGTCGAGCACCCGCTGCTCGGCGCCGCGATCCCGGCCCCCGACTCGGACGGGATGTCGTTCACCGGCCGGCTGTCGGTCCGTACGCATCCCTGGCTGGCCGACCACCAGGTGCTGGACAACGTGCTCTTCCCTGGCACGGGCTTCGTGGAGCTGGCGGTCGCGGCGGGAGGCCAGGTCGGCTGCGCCGTCCTGGAGGAGCTCACCCTCGCGGCGCCGCTGCTGCTGCCCGAGGGTGATCCCGGCTCACGTGATCGCGGGATGCAGGTGCAGGTCGTGGTCGGCGCCGCCGACGACACCGACCGCCGTACGGTCGCGGTCTACTCCCGCAGGGAGAACGCTCCGGCGGACGAGCCCTGGACGCTGCACGCCGAAGGCACCCTCACCGCTTCCGCGCCCACCGCGTCCACGGGCCACCTGCAGTGGCCCCCGGCCGACGCCACCCCGGTGGACGTGAGCGACGCGTACGACATCCTGCACGAACGCGGTTACGGCTACGGCCCGACGTTCCAGGGCCTGAAGACGGCGTGGCGGCGCGGCGCGGAGATCTTCACGGAGGTGGAGCTTCCGGCACAGGCACGGGAGGACGCCGCCGCGTTCGGCGTGCACCCGGCGCTGCTGGACGCCGCGCTGCACGGGCTGGGTCTCGTGCCTCCGGACGGCGCGGCCGACCGGGAGCAGGCGCTGCTGCCCTTCGCCTGGCGCGGGGTCGTACTGCACGCGGCCGGAGCCGACGCGCTGCGCGTGCGGCTGACCTGGCTGAGCGACACCTCGCTGTCCATGGAGATCACCGACCGGTACGGCGTACCCGTGGCGTCGGTCGAGTCCCTGACCCTGCGTGCGACCTCGACCGAGCAGCTTCGGGCGGCGGAACCGGGCGCAGGCGACTCGCTCTTCCAGCTGTCCTGGACGCCGATCGCCGGCGCTCCGGCGGCGCTGCCCGTGTCGTGGGCGGCCTGGGCCGATCTGGCCGACGACGCCGTGCCTCCGGAGGTGGTCGTGCTGGACGCCGGCCACGGCCGCGACGCGGCGGCGGTGCGGGCCGCGACGCACCGGGCGCTCGCCGTACTGCAGGCCTGGGCGGCCGACTCCCGGTTCGCCGGTTCCACGCTGGCCGTGACCACGCGGGGCGCCGTACCACTGCCGGGAGAGGACTCCGTCGATCTCGCGGGCGCCGCGGTCTGGGGACTGGTGCGGTCCGCGCAGTCGGAGAACCTGGGCCGGATCCTGCTGCTGGACACCGACGACTCGGTGGACCTCGCGACGGTTCTGGCGACGGACGAGCCGCAGGTCGTCGTACGCGACGGCGCGATGCACGCGGCGAGGCTCGCCCGGCCGCCGGCCGCCGCCGAGGACGACACGCCCGCCGGGTCCTTCGGGCCGGACGACACCGTCCTGGTCACCGGCGCGACCGGCACACTGGGGCGGCTCGTCTCCCGGCACCTGGTCACCCGGTACGGCGTGCCGCGGCTGCTGCTGACCAGCCGCCGAGGGCTCGCCGCCCCGGGGGCCGCCGAGCTACGCGACGAACTGGCCGCGCTGGGCGCCGACGTGACGGTCGCCGCCTGCGACACCGCCGACCGCGCCGCGCTCGCCGAGCTCCTGTCGGCGGTGGACGTCACCGGCGTCGTGCACATCGCCGGCGTGCTCGACGACGGCGTGATCTCCTCGCTCACCCCCGAGCGCGTGGACCACGTGCTGCGCGCCAAGGTCGACGCGGCGCTGAACCTGCACGAACTCACCGCGGGCCGGAACCTCTCGGCGTTCGTGCTGTTCTCCTCGGCCGCCGGCGTGTTCGGCAACCCCGGTCAGGGCAGCTACGCCGCCGCGAACGCCTTCCTGGACGCGCTGGCGCTCCACCGCCGCGCCGCCGGTCTGACCGCGCAGTCACAGGCCTGGGGCCTGTGGGACGACGAGGGCGGCATCGGCGGGGGACTGACCGACGCCGACCGGCAGCGGCTCAGCCGTACCGGTGTGGAACCGCTCACGGAGGAGCAGGGCCTCGCGCTGTTCGACCTGGCCTGCGCCGGGGACGCGGCCACGGTGGTGCCGATCCGGCTCGACCTGGCCGCGGTCGCGGCCGGCAACGAGCCGCCGGCCCTGCTGCGCGGCCTCGTACGCCGACCGGCCCGGCGCGGCACCGGGAACGCGTCGGCCGCCGCCGCCCTGCGGAGCAGCCTGGCCGGTCTGTCCGAGACCGAACGCCAGGCGGCACTGCTGGACATCGTGCGCACCCAGGCCGCTCTGGTGCTGGGGCACAGCGGCTCGCAGGCCATCGAGCCGGACCGCGCGTTCGGCGAGCTGGGCTTCGACTCGCTGTCGGCCGTCGAGTTCCGCAACGGACTGAACACGGTCACCGGGCTGCGCCTGCCGGCGACGCTGGTCTTCGACTACCCGAACGCGCTCGTGCTCGCCGCCCACCTCGACCGAGAGCTGGCGACCGACGCGGACGGACAGAACGGCTCGGCGGACACCGAGGAACGGGTCCGCCGGATCCTGAATGCGATTCCCCTGAGCAGGCTGCGCGACGCGGGCCTGCTGGACACCCTGCTGGAACTCGGCGGAGCCCGCGCCGAGTCCGCCGAATCGGCCGCCGATTCGGCACCCGCGGCTTCCATTGACGAAATGGACGCCGAGAGTCTGATCAACATGGCGTTCCAGGGCCTGGAATTCGACGATATGACGCAGGAATTGTGAGGTTGGCGATGAGTGACTCCGACGTCAAGCTGGTCGAGGCGCTACGGGCCTCGCTGAAGGAGACGGAACGGCTCCGCGGCGAGCACCGCAAAATCATCGCCGCCCAGCATGAGCCGATCGCCATCATCGGAATGGCGTGCCGGTATCCGGGTGGGGTGTCCTCGCCGGAGGATTTGTGGCGGCTGGTGTCCGATGGTGTGGACGCGATTTCGGATTGGCCGGCTGATCGTGGCTGGGATGTCGAGGGGTTGTTCGATC
>NZ_JABBWW010000056.1:0-7763 GCF_014161385.1 Microbispora sp. H10670
TGCGCACCGCGCGCTCGCGAAGCTCTTGGGGGTACTTCCTCGGGGCTGGCATCGTGACGTGATTCTCCCTTCCGCCAGCAGATGATGCTGGCTTCAGGGCCTCCACGAAAGTCGGAGTGGTTCACCCAGGACTCACTTGGCGACCAGCAGGAGGGCCAGACTGGAAGTTCGGCAAGCAGGCTAATGCCAGTCCATAATGGCTACATGGCACAGCCCTCCACCGCGTCCACCCATGACCATCAGGCGAAGATTACGGGGGTGACTCGACGCGACGTCTTTGACTACCTACGTGGTATGGACGGCGCATGGTGGGGGCGGCTCGATGAGATCGCCTTCCTGGATCGTCTCTACGACTTGGACGCGTTGCCATCAAGCGACTCTCGATACGCGACAGCTCGCCGTGACATCAGCCAGCACCGAATGAACAACCTTGACTGGGGGGATGATTGGATCTTCGAAGACCCCCGCTTCCAACTTCTCGACGGTCCTGATGAGGTCCTCCTGGCATTTCTAGCGCGGATAGTTCATCCCGAGGTGCAGCCCGATGTGGACCGGGCCGCCCGGCAGGTCGACGAACTGAACCGACTTCTCACTCCAGACGGCTGGGTGTTGCGGGCTCATGAGTTCTTGTCGGGTCGGCCGGCCTACGCTCCAGTCGCGACAGACAAGCCTGCAAGCCCAGTAATCCCTTTGCCGCTCCGGGATGATGACGCCAGCAAACTCGATCTCGTTCTTGGTCAGGCGCATCATCTTCTCGATGCGGACGGCCAGGGACTGGCCCGTGACCTCCTTTGCGACGGGACTCTCACCTTGCGCCGTGACGGTGGCTTCTTCCACCCGATGCCCGGGGACAACTGGACGGACGCTAGCTACGAGGCTGTCCTCACCGTGGACGCCGCTCTCGTCCCTGAGTTCACCCCGGCAGTAATTGATCTGATCTGGCAGCACCTGGGCACCGTGCTTAAGCGGCTTGAGCGCGCCGATGTCTTTTCCCTGGTGGTCGAGGCCGCCCTTCTGCCGCTTCCCCCGGTGCCACAGAACTGGCGGCAAGTAGCCGCCACGCCTGCTGCAACCAATCAGGCGCGACGCGAGAGAGCAGTTGGTAAGGGATACCCAACACTGGACGGCATGGTTTTTGGCAGCCGGGCCGAACTTGTTGTTTACCAGGTGCTCTGTGAGATTCAACGGGACAGTCCGTCCCGGGACTCGATCGCTATCCTGCCGCTTGCTTCCGCCAAGCTTCGTGACACGGGTGTACGCAGCCCCGATTTCACGGTTCTCGGCAACGGCCGCGCGGTCGTCGTCGAAGTCGATGGCCCGCACCATTACGGTCGTACTCGCAAGGCCGACGACGAGGACCGCGATCGGCATTGGAGCCGCTGTGGGGTCCGAACGATCCGCATCGCGCATGAGCAGACCGACGACCCCGTCTCCTTGAAGGAACGTCTCCACGAAGACCTTATCCGGGCGTTGAATCCGGCCCGTTGATCACTGCCTCATGGAGTGGGGCGATCGGCAGCCGCGCGAACTCCGGTGCTCGGACCCAGCGGCCCTGGGCTCGGGTACCGCTTGCACCGAGTAACGTGGCGACCGTGCCTGTGCCTCACGGTGCGGGACATGCGCGGGATGATGTCGTTCAAGGCGCGATATGGGTTGTTGGGCGTTCTCGCAGCTCGTGACATATCCGCGTGCCTTGTGACCGCCGCTCTCCTAAAGCGAGTGCTCGAATAGCTGCCGCGCGGCTTCCGGTCCTCGGGCCTGGCGGCCCTGCGGTCCGGGTCCACTTGGCGCTTGGTTACGAGGGCGGGCCATCGGACGTTGCTGCTGTACAGCAACAGCGGCTCACGCGGTCATACCTCACCAGCCTGGACCTACCGCGCGAGCGGCTTCACTCTTCGCGAACGAGGCTCTCGCTCTTCCCGGGTTCGCTTCCCCGCACACCTACGAACGTCCGAAACTGTGCCTACCGCGCCTCGCCGGAGAGTAGGGCAGCCCAGACGTCACGCGCTTCGCGGAGCGGCCAGCGGTAGGTCTCCTTAATCTCATGTTCGGGCTCGCACTGGAGAGTGCTACGGATGAAGGCTTGGCCGCCGGCTTGGCACAACTCGTATATGGTCGCCCGGCATTCGCAGGTCCAGGCCAGGACGCGGACGTGGCTAACACCGCAGAACGGGGCGTGCCAAATCAACTCCATGTGCTCTCGTCGACGCATGGCCACGTGCGGACTCAGGCACTCGTTGGAGATGCTCATGATGAAGCGCCTGTT
Organism: Microbispora sp. H10670; assembly: GCF_014161385.1. Classification (NCBI taxonomy): domain Bacteria; kingdom Bacillati; phylum Actinomycetota; class Actinomycetes; order Streptosporangiales; family Streptosporangiaceae; genus Microbispora; species Microbispora sp. H10670. The sequence goes on from NZ_JABBWW010000056.1 coordinate 2,267, forward strand.
AGAAGGGTGGACAGCGGATGGTGCTGGCGGAGATCCCTGTATCGGACGGCGATTCGGCGAGCGGTGGTGACCGGGTCCTCGACTGGACCGAACGCATAGACCCATCGCTGAGTCCGAGGAGATTTACGCCCCGACCACCAGCGATAGCACCGGCCATCCGTCCATACGACCAGCTCGACCCACACCGAGACTAAGGCGAGCCCATATCCCTCGTGGACATCAGTCCGGATCCCAAGGGCCGCCAATTCATCACACAATCGTTCAGCGGCTCGTGATGGCGTTGTGAGCGTTTTCCTTCTTGTGTCAATGGGACGGAATCCCGTCATGGCCGGATGCATGCTGTAACGCTATGGGCAGGAATAACAGCTTGGAAGTGCGATTTCGTGTCACATCCTGATGCCTGCAAATGGAAGTGACACGAGCGGTGTCACAACTTAGTAATCAAGCAGTACAAAGTCTGCGAGTTCGCGCATTTCGTTAGTGAGCGTACGCCGCCTGCCGATAATTCCCCTGAGGATGTCTCGGGCGTATCGCTGGTTGGCCATCCACTCCGGGGCATCACGCCGGATGCCTTGCAGGACGTCGAAGGCTTCGCTGTGCCGCTGCATCCGGCGGTGCGCCTCGGCCACGTCGAGGAGATGGCGGTTCCGGTTGTTGGAGGTTGGCCGCAGGTCCGTGACTGGGATCGTCTGCGAGAGCTGGAGGACCTTGTCCGGCCGATCCTCGATCATGGCGTTCTCCACGCGCTTCATCGCCACGGTGATCGGGCCAAAGGTGCGTAGAAAGTCCTCGTTCGGCGTCAGGTCGCGTCCCATCGCTACGGCCGCGGTTCGCGCAAGGCGGATTGTGTCGTCGGCCTCGCCGGGTCGGTTGTCGCGGATGGCGGCTGCTGAGGAGCGAAGCAGCAGCCATCCCCAGGCGGACAACTGATGTGGCGTGGCACGGGAAATGCGCGGCTCCACGTCGTCGGCCCAGCGCATTGCCATCTGGCGGGCTTCGTCGAGCCGTCCCTGACGTAGGAGAAGCCAGCAATGGGTGCTGACCGTCGCCGCCGCATCGAGGGGATCGTTCATGTCGTCCATGGCCCGCGACAGCGCGAACTCGGCTTCGTCGAACTGTCGTGTCTGGGTCATCAGCCAACCGACGAGGTGTAGCAGCCTGCCCCGTATGTGGCGCGCCGACAGGTCCGTCTCTACCAGCGCTTCGGCGTCTCGGAGTAGCATCGGCAGCATGGTCGCGATCTGCGAATAGCGATCCTGTTTCCATAGCGGCATCGACGCTTCTAGGGCTGAGTCCAGTCCTTCTCGGGTCGGCGCCTCTGAGGGCGGACCAGCATGGCCGTACAGCGCCCGTCGTACTGGTGCCCATAGATCGAGCGTCTTCTCGTCCGCTGGCTCGGCGTCGTGCATGGTGGTGATGAGTGAGGTCGTCGGTACCTTCAGAGCTACTGCGATCTTCCGTAGCGTCTCCAGTCGCACGTCTCTCCGCGCGTCCTGCTCCAGCTTCCGCACGAGCGAAGAGGACACACCGGCAAGGTCGGCGAGGCCCTGCTGAGTCAGACCCCGGCGCTTGCGCACGCTGCGAATGCGGTCGCCTATGGTGGCCACGACTCCATGTTAAAGACGGCCCACTCAGCGCGCGCGTATCTAGGCCTAGATGGCAACCGTCATCGACTTGCCGCGGGTGAGCGCCACGTAGATGATGCGGTGATCATCGTTGCCTTCGTTAAGCCCGGCATCCAGTGCGGCTTTCTCGCCCGATGTCAGCCGCACGCCGACGCGTGGCCATTCTCGGCCTTTTGCCTGATGAACTGTGACCGCCGGCACCGGTTGAGAGACGTCACGCTGCAGGTAGCTGCGCAGATGGACCAGCGGGCGGGTATAGGTCGGATGCCGGTCGCGGAACTGTCGTGGTGACTCCGTCCGCACAACCTCCACAAGCTGGTCCCACGCGTCATTGACCGCAGAACCTGTCGTCGAGCGCAGCGTAGTAAGGACGTCGAACAGCTGTGGGTCGAGACGAGCCCGTGCGGAGGGATCAGTGATGCCGAGCATCACTAACGCCTCGTCAGTGAAAACGGCTCGCCTACCAAGCGCGGAGGTGGCCACGATGTCCAAGAGGAGCTGTGCGGCAGCCTTTTCGACGGTGCGGGGACTGCCAAATGACAGCGGTAGAACGTCTCCGCCGACTTCCCAGAGAGTGTCCCATTTCCTCGCAAGAACCACGTCGAGTTGCCCGCCTCTATGGATGGGCAACTCTACGGATTTGCCTCCCCGTAGGTCACGTGCAAGATCTACGCATTGTTCACTGACGAACCGGAATGAGCGCGTCAGCTGGTAGATGTGCAGGCCAAAGTGCTTTATGAGTGTAGGGACAAGATGAGGGCCAGCTCCGCGGAAGAGATACAGTGCCTGCCAAGGATCTCCGATCACAGTGACGTTGACGCCACTGCTGATCGCTCGGCCTATCAGCCTCAGATCCAGCCGGTTTGCATCGAAGATTTCGTCAACAATTAGATTCCGGATCGTGGTCTGGATACGGCGTCCCAGAAGCCCCGACAATTGGCTGTCGTTGAAGGCTGCATCGATTACGGAGCGCACATCTTCATGGGTGCAGGTGCCTGCGTTGATGGCCTTTTTGAAAGAGGCGTACGCGATATTACTGCTGGCCTTATCGTTGAAGCGTTGGGAGACAGTAATCTCACGTCCGGCGACGGTGAGGGTTGGCTCGTATTGAGAAAAGGTGTGTTTGTACGTCGCGTCCCAACCGTCAAGCACCCGCAGATCGGTATGGCCTCCCGGCCAACGTAGATGATTGCCATCAAGCAGGAAGCTGAGCAGCTCCGATAGCAGCGTGTCGATGGTGGCGACGCGATTGGGCGACCGCAGAGCGCCGAGACCCCACGTGCGTGCGACGCGGTCCCTCAGCTCGCGGGTAGCTGCTCGTGTGAAGCTCAAGGCGACTGTGGCACGTGGGTCAGTGAGGTTGTTGTAGTGCAGGAACCCGTACCGTTCGGCAGCGACGGTTGTCTTGCCAGATCCGGGAGCGGCCTCGATGTACACGGCAGGCTCGCTAGCGGCGGCAGCCAGCAGTTGCTCCTCTGTGAGGCCATTACGCTGCTGTGGACTGGATGTCAACGGGGGTCTCCTCCTATTCCCGCACCTCTCGCCCGGCTAGGTGTGGCGACGGCATCAACTCTGGAACGGGACGGCATCTGCGGCTGGCGCAGCCGGATCCACATCCGGGTCGTAGAGGAAGTCGTAGAGGCTGGCGATGTGGGATGGCACCACCACGCTGGTGGGGTCTGCCTCGACGTGATCCTCAAGTAGTTGCGCAAGGTTGAGGGAGAACTGGGCCTTGAGAGGCTTGCCAGCGCCTTCCGAAGTGCCGCGTGTCTTGCTGGCGCTGGCGAACAGGGCGGTGATGCTATCTACGTCAACGACTTGCGGGACGTCGAGATTGGTGGCCTCAAGCGCTGTGGTGATCAGACTCTCGTTGCCGGGAGTGAGTGATGGCTCAAGTGTGGGATGGCTGATGAAGTAGCCGAGCGTGTCTGGATTGTACTGATTCGTCCATGCCGGCTGTGTCGGGGTTTCTGTGACAGGTTTGTCGCTGTCGGCAAGGATCGCCACTCGAGCCGCGAGTTCGAACCCGGGGGTGGCTAGGAGTTTGGCTGGCCACTCGCCGACTTTCCAGCCCATGACGGTGATCGTCAACGCGTCGACAAAGGCGATCTTATTTGGGTCGACGCCAGCCCAGGCCCGCCCGAACAGCCGAAGCACCGCCGCTTCCGTGACGCCCTCGACGAAGGCGACCCGTTCCGCGAACAGTGCAGCGGACCGGGTGGCGTCCATGTGCAGGCGCGCGAATCCGAGAACTTTGTCGCGGTCGGAAACTGGTAGGCGGCCCACAGGCCGGCTGACGTGTCGCCCATCGGAGGTGCGGCGCAACACGACGAGTTCTTCCGGCAGGCAGGAGGTAATGATGTCAGTGGCGTGGCTGGAGAGGATCACCTGCAGCTCGGGACGTTGCCGGACGACCGCGCGTAGGTATCTCGCCAGCCCGTGTTGTAGCTGCGGATGCAGGTGCGCCTCTGGTTCCTCGATCACGACTGTGGCATGGAACGGCGTTGACGGGAAGAACGAGTCCTCTTCGGAGTCTCGTTCCGCCCGGGCCTGGGCAAGTCGGCCTGCGGCGGCACGAGCCTTTTCCTCTTGACCGGAAGACTCTTCGTCGTCCGAATCGGCGACAGCGGCAGGGGCCTCCTCGGCATGCCCAGCTTCGGCTTCGGCGATCGCATCGGCGGCTCGGCGCGCGGCGGGGTCAGGGATGGCGGCGAGGGTGACGGCTATATGCAACAAATTCACATAGCCGAGGCCGCTGACCTCCAGATGTCGGGCTTGAGCACGGTCGGCGACAACCGCAAGCATCAGCTCAAGAACACGAGCGAGGTACTCGTCGTTAATCGCTTGCCCTCGGACAAAGGGCCACTGCTGGCTAACCCCGGCGGTCAGAGAACGTAGGTGTTCGCCAACCCGCCGCTCGATGCTCTGGACAATCTCGTGTTGGGAGAGAGCATCAAGAAGAGCAGCAGCGCTTGATCTCAGCGACTGAAGGTTTCGTGTTCCGGTCAGCCGCTGTTGCTGCGCCCGAAGCAGCTCGACGAGGATTCGCGCCTCGCGACGGGCGAGTTCGTCGATGGGGTTACGCCAGGCTGGCAGGTAGATCAGCCGGACGCTGTTGAGTAGATCAGCTCCTACGGTCAGCTGAGCGGAGACCTTTCCGAGATCACGGCTCAGAGCATATGTCCAGATCGCGGCCCGCCCAGTGCTGGCGGTTCCAGCCTGCCACTGCAGGAGCCGTCCCAACGGACCTTCGTTGCCAGGGTCTTCGGCGTAGGAGTACTCCACATCGATGCTGCGATCGCCAGGCCCGAGGGTCGCAGAAGATGGCAACGGCAGTCGTGGGAACCTCATGCGGTGCGCAAGGTACATTGCGTCGCAGACGGTCGACTTTCCAACGTTGTTTGCACCGATAAGGACTGAGAACCGACCGGGGATGACGCACTCAAGTTCGCCATGAGCGCTAGCGCGGAATCCTCGGGAGGTGATCTTGCTCAGGTGCACTAGGTATCTCCATAGGGGGTGTACCGGGATGACTGAGCCCGGTAGATGACTTAGTGTCCCGTGCCGCGCGCGTCCGGGCGAGAAAACGTCAAACGGCGCGGATCGGAGTACACCCTCTCACGAGGGCTGGGCTTGCATCTCTACGTCAGCCCGTTGCAGCTCTGGGCCGCGGGCAGACGAGGATGGGTATGCGCCCAGACGTGAGGCCGCAGCGCAGGAACGCCTTGGTAGCTCCGACCTATGGCGTAAGTATTCAGGTCGTGCGCGCGGTGTAAGGGTTCGGTCGGATGCGTGACGGTCCGTCACTTTGATCAACCGGCGTGCAGATGATGTGATCGTCGGGTGTCCGGCCTGGAGGAGCTGTCCCGCGA
>NZ_JABBWW010000057.1:0-7686 GCF_014161385.1 Microbispora sp. H10670
ACGGCAGCATCACCGGCGTCCAGTCCGGCCTGTGCATCGACGCCGCCGGAGCCGCCACCGCCAACGGCACCAAGCTCCAGCTCTACAGCTGCCACGGCGGCACCAACCAGAAGTGGACCTGGAACAGCTAGCCCGCACCTGTTGGCCTGCGGCGCGGAACACTCGGCCGCACCGCAGGCCACGCCCGGCAGCCCTCGCCCCGCCTGGGCATGCTGGTGGCGAGGCACAGGTGCGACGCTCTTATCGTCGCAGCTGCTGGTCGGCGTCGCGCTTCGTCGGCTGTGGCGCAGAGTCCTCCACGAAGCGAGGACGGCAAGCGAACCAGCCGGCGATCACCCCTGGGACGGCGGTCGCAGCGAGCACCAGGAGCGGGATCGACCATGATCCGGTCGCCTCGCGCAGAAGGCCCAGACCGATCGGGCCGAAGCAGGCCAGCCCATAGCCGATGCCTTGCACGAAGCCCGACACGGCAGAGGCTGTCTGCGGGCTCTTGGTTCGACGGTTGATGAGGGTCATGCAGAGCGGGAAGGTGCTCACCCCGATTCCCAGCGCGCACATCCACACCAGCGTGCCGTCGAGGGGGGACAGGAGCAGGCCCAGGTATCCCGCTACCAGGAAGATCGCGCACCCGACGACCACGATGAACGGGTTCTTCATGCGCGTGGCCAGGTGTGGAACCACCAAGGCCGCGAGCATGCCCCATGCCGAGTAGAGCGCGACCATGGAGCCGCCCAGGACCGCGCTGCCTCCTGCGTCGGTGAGCACTGCCGGGACCCAGGTGATGATCCCGTAGTTGGACAGCGAAATCATCGCGAAGAGGATCACCAGGCCCCAGACGGTTGATGATCGGCTGATCCTCGGTCTCGCATCGGACGCCGTCACTGCCGCGGGCGCGTGGTGATCGGCGGGCAGCCTGACTGCCAGGACGAGCCAGACCACAGCAGCCACAGCAACTGGTCCCGCCCAGATACCTACCGAGAGCCGCCACGTCGCCGCTTCTGCTACCGGGACCGCGAGGAGCGGGGCGATGAACTGGCCCGCCTGCATGAGGATCAGGTAAAGCGAGGTCCACAGGGCCAGACGGTCGGCGGACCAGGCCTTCACCAACGGAACGACCACGACGTTCGCGGCTCCGATTCCGGCCAGTGCCAGCACGGTCGAAAGCACCAGCAGCGAGGGCGTTGGAGAGAAGGCGCGCACCAGGAGCGACAGAGCCGTCAGGCCCAGCGCCACAGTGGCCGTGCGTTCGAGTCCGAACTTCCTCGTCACCGCTGGGGCGAGAAACCCGAAGATGCCGAAGGACACCGCCGGCACAGTGCCGAGCAGGCCGGACAACGTCACCCCGAAGCCGAGATCGGATCCGATGATCTCCAGGAGCGGAGTGAACCCGGTCACGGCCGTTCGCAGGTTGAGCGCTGTCAGAGCGATGGCGAGCCCGGCCCACAAGGTTAAACGCCCACGGTGCAACGGAACGAGCGATGGGAGCGATGTCACGTTATACTCCAGTGTAAGGTCAGCAGATGATGGGATTATGGGATGAGTTCCGAAGAGTCTGGCACGCGACAGCCGATGCGTCGAGTGGGACTCATCGACCAGGCCGCCGAGCGCTTCCGCGAGGAGGTGGTCTCCGGACGCTGGCCGGTCGGTGAGCAGATACCGACCGAGGCCGCACTGGTGTCGGAGTTCGGGGTCGGTCGGAACACGGTGCGCGAGGCGCTGCAGTCGCTGGTGCACGCAGGTCTGCTGCGCCGTGAGCAGGGCCGCGGCACCTTCGTCATCTCCAGCTCCGAGCTGACAGGCACTCTTGAACGTCAGCTCGGCGGTGGCACCCGTCGCCACTACCTGGAACTACGCCTTGCCCTCGACAGCGCTGCAGCGTCGCTGGCCGCGATGAACCGCTCAGACGCCGACGTCGAGCTGCTGCGCGAGCTGCGCGACCGTCGAGAAGCGAGCTGGTCGACCGACGATCTCGACCTGCGAGCGAGCGCGGACCTCGCCCTGCATCGCGCGATCGTGGCAGCGACGCACAACCCTCTCTACGTCAAGCTGTACTCCAGCATGCTCGACATCTTCGCTGCCCACATGCGCGACGAGAAGAGCGAGGACGAGGACGCGGCACACCGCCACCACCACGAGCTGGTCGAGGCGATCGCGGACGGGGACGCCGACCGTGCTGCCACGAAGGTGGGTTCCATCTTCAAACCCTTCATGCGCTGAACCACGCAATCGCCTCCCCCCTCGGGCGAGGCGTCTCTGACGACGCCCCGCAACGCGAAGCGGCATTTTGGCTGGTGGAGCCCAGGGGATTCGAACCCCTGACTCCCTGCATGCAAATCGGCCTGATCACCAGGGACAACGGCCCCGACCTGGGGCGCCGCCGCCCGCGAGCGACCGTGAGCACCCCTGTTCACCGCCCGCAATGGCCGCTAGCGGCCCGACCGCACCGGCTCCTGAACGCTCGTCTCGACAGTGGGAACCTGCGGTGCTACCTGGTAGCACCAGATGTCACGCTCTCGTTACACTCATACGGTGAGCATCTCTGAGCCTGAACGTTCCCACCAGATCTCGCAGCGCGATCTCCGCAATCGATCTGCGGAGATCATGGATGGGCTGGAACGCGGGGAGCGGTACGCCGTCACCCGCAACGGCCATCACATCGGCGACCTCGTGCCTATCCGGCGCCGGCGCCGGGCCGTCTCGCGAGCTGAGTTCGCCGCGATGTCCCGGGGCATGCCACGTCTGGATGACCGGAAGTACCGCGAGGACATGGACCGACACGTCAGCGACGATCTCTACGACCCCTACGATCGCGCGTACGGCAGAGGCGAGTTCGACGAGGACGGGCAATGACCCTCACGCAAGGGCTGCTCGACACCAACATCCTCATCCTGCGCGCTGGGATCGACCCGGACGAATTGCCCGACGAGATGACGATCAGCGCCATTACAACGGCAGAGTTGTCAGTCGGCGTACTCGTGGCATCCGGGCCGCAGGAACTCGCTCAGCGGATGAAGATCCTGCAGGCCGCCGAGGCTGAGTTCGACCCGCTTCCCTTCGACGAGACCGCCGCCCGTGAGTACGGCCAACTCTGGACCGCTGCCATCGCCTCAGGCCGCAAACCGCGTCCCCGCACAGCCGATCTAATGATCGCTTGCGTGGCGATCGCCAACCAACTGCCGCTCTACACCTGCAACCCAAAGGACTTCAAAGGCCTGGATCATCTGCTCAACGTGGTTCCAGTCACTCGACCACGGTGAGACGGCACGTGACCATACCTCGTACAGATGGTCCGATCTCTTCCCGGAGGAAGAGCCGGTGGCTGAAGGCCCAGACCAGCCGCCGTTCCTGTCGGGCCACGGTCTCCACCCCCCGGCCGACGAATCAAAAGTCGTTCGGCTCGAAGAGCAGTTGGGCGTGAACCTGCCGCCGAGCTATCGGCAGTTCCTCCTGTACTCCGACGGCTGGGGCGTCAAGGAGTACTCCCTGTGGCCGGCCGCGGAAGTCGGCTGGCCCCGTGACATCGCGCCCACAACCGTCGAAGCCTGGTCGGTGCCCACAGACGAAGTGCCCGATGACCTCTACTTCGTCTACGGAAAGGAGCGGAACCATCACGCCATCAGGACGGAATATCTGCCCGACACCCTTCTGGTCGGGCTGTGGGATGGAGACCTCCTTCTCAACCCCCACGTTATGACGCCTGAGGGCGAGTGGGAGGCATGGCTTCTCGCGGCCTGGATGCCCGGCGCCAAGCGTCACAGGTCCTTCTGGGACCTTATGAAAGACCTTTGTACCTCTCGGTGAGCCAGGGTGAGGAACGAACCCTGGATCGTCGATCGCCCCCAAGCGCGTACGGTTGCTGGCCACGCCGTGGCGATCGTAGGGCTGCATCTGTGCAACGGAAGAGCGCGAAGGCCGAATAACGATCAAAGCCCAGGCGGGAAAACGATCCCTGGCCTGGGCTTTTGAGTGCGTGGAGCCTAGGGGATTCGAACCCCTGACTTCCTGCTTGCAAATCGGCCTGATCACCAGGGACAACGGCCCCGACCTGGGCAAGGAGCCGCCCGCGAGTTACCGTGAGTACCCCCTGTTGACCGCCCTTGATGGCACGCTAATGGCACGATGATCACGCGATCCGACCTGCCCAGACAAGGGCCGACGCGGCCCGACTCCTGGTCCGCCCCCGTTTCGGCCGAAGGGCGCGCTGACCTGCGTATGATCGCTTGGTCCCTCTGGGCTGGATCAAGGCTATTCCGTCCAAGAGGACAACCCTAACCCTGCGGATTGAAAGCTCGGACGATCATGGTTCCAAACAGTTCAATGCAGGTCAACGGGTATACGCGATCCACCCTGAACGGCTCGGGATCACCCTGGACTGCAACCCAAACTGCAACCCGGCGTCACAGCTGTGGAGCTACTCCAACGGCGCGAGCTACCGAGATAGGTCAAAATCATGCCCATGACGGGAGAAACCCTGAACGGCTTCGGTGAACTCGTGGACGCCGCAAGTGAACGGCGCGCCATGGAGGTGACCGCGTTACACGAGGCGGGAGAGTTACTGAGCAAGGTGATCCAAGCGGCCGCCATCGTGGCTGATCATCTGCGAGCCGAGGTCGCAGTCTTGCCGAAGCGGCATGTCCTGAGTGATGACACCGGGGATGACCCGGGGGCTCGGCTTGCCGAGGCTGGTGAGCGTCTGAGGAGGATCACGGGTCTTTTGCAGGACGCCGACCTGCATGCTCGTCGGTCCGGCGCTGCGCTGCGACACATCAACGTGCAGGCGGGTTCTGACGAGAGTGAAGACTGAATAGGAGTCTCGCCGGGGACTCGAACGCTGCGGAGGTTACGTCCAGGGAAGTGGTGTACGAGCTGCCACCGCGTGATCCGTTTCTGCAGGTTAAGCGGTGAGGGTGTCCGGGAGCTGTTCCTGGTCCGGTGTGTCGCCGGGGATTACCCATAGGCGGGCTTTGGCCAGGACGTCCAGGCCGATGTAGCGGCGGGCTTCGGTCCACTCGTCGGTCTGCTCGGCCAGCACGGCGCCGACCAGCCGGATGATGGCGGCCCGGTCGGGGAAGATGCCCACGACGTCGGTGCGGCGGCGGATCTCCTTGTTCAGCCGCTCCTGGGGGTTGTTGGACCAGATTTGCTTCCAGATCTCCCGGGGGAACTGGGCGAAGGCGAGCAGGTCGTCGCGGGCGCCATCGAGGTGGTTGGCGGCAGCGGGGTATTTGGCCGCCAGGGCGTCGATGACCCAGGCGTGCTGGGTGCGCACCTGCTCGGCGGTCGGCTGGTCGAAGATGGTCCGCACCAGCGTGGCCACCCACGGCTGCGCCGACTTGGGCACGGTGGTGAGGAGGTTCCGCAGGTAGTGGGTCCGGCAGCGCTGCCAGGACGCGCCGGGCAGGGTAGCGCCGATCGCCTCCACCAGGCCGAGGTGGGCATCGGAGACGACCATCTGCACCCCCGACAGGCCGCGGGCGACCAGGCCGCGCAGGAAGGCCAGCCAGCCCGCGCCGTCCTCACGTGAGGTGACCTCCAGCCCCAGGATCTCCCGCTGGCCGTTGGCATTGACCGCGGTGGCGACCAGGGCGTGCACGTTGACCGTCCGGCCGCCTTCGCGGACCTTCTGGGTGAGGGCGTCCAGCCACACGAAGGTGTACGGGCCGCCGTCCAAGGCCCGGGTGCGGAAGGCCTCCACCTGCTCATCGAGCACCTTGGCCATCGCCGAGACCTGGCTCTTGGAGATCCCGGCGATTCCGAGTTGCTCGACCAGCTTGTCGACCCGCCGGGTCGAGACCCCCAGCAGGTAGGACGTGGCCACGACGCTGACCAGCGCTTGCTCGGCCCGGCGGCGGCGTTCCAGCAGCCAGTCCGGGAAGTAGGAGCCCTGCCGCAGTTTCGGGATGGCCAGCTCGACGGTGCCGGCGCGGGTGTCCCACTCCCGCTTGCGGTAACCGTTGCGGGAGTTGGCCCGCTCGCTGCTGCGCTCGCCGTAGCCGGCCCCGCAGCGGGCATCGGCCTCGGCCGACATCAACGCCTCGGCCATGGTCTTCACCATGGATCGCAACAGATCCGGATCCTGCGCCTGGATCTGCTCCGCCAGCCACGCGGCAGGGTCCACACTGTCATTCACGGCCATCGCCTTTGTTCTCCTTCGATCTTGACTTCGCAATCACGAAGGATCACGCGATGGCCGTCCTCATTTCACGACGCCACGCCTCTACCAGCCGAAACTCTTACACCACTTCCGTGGACGCAACCGCTGCGGATTACCAGGGCCCGCTTACCCTCGACCGGGATCGGGATTTCGCCACCCGGTGGATGCGCCGCCCGCAGACCGGTGTCGTGCGAGTCAGGCGGCACGGGCGGGCCCCGCCGATCGGTGCCGTCCGGGTCCGGCGGGCTGAAAGTTGCATCCGCGACCTGCATCTTCGTGACCCGCCCGGTCGCGTTGGCGACAGGCCACGACACTCACTTCTACCGTCTGTGTAGCGCGTCGATCGGTATGCAGGCCACCGCCCCGCCTCCTGGCCGCCAGGGAGTCCCCATGCAACGGCGAGTCATCTCCATCGTTCTCGCGGCCCTCGCCGCACTGGCCGGGCTGGTGGTGACCACGCCCGCGTTCTCGGCGACGGCTCCCGCACGGATCACGCGGTTCGCCGACACCACCCCGCCGACGGTTCCCACCGGGCTGAGCAGCACGGTCGGATGCAATCCCCTGTCCGTGACGCTGAACTGGACCGCCTCCACCGACAACGTGGGGGTCACCGGCTACGACGTGTACGGCGCGCCCTACAGCGGCGGCACGTTCGTCCCGGTCGGGACGACCTCGGCGACCTCGTACACCCAGCCCATCATGGGGCTGTACCTTTACGAGGTGCGGGCACGCGACGCGGCCGGCAACACCTCCGCCTTCACCGAGCCGGTTCGGGTCGTGCTGCCCCCCTGCCCGACGATGACGCCGGAGCCGCAGCCGCCCACGACGCCAGGTACGCCGACCGCGACCGTCACCTGCGGCTCGGTGACGCTGACCTGGACCGCCTCGACGGACAACGTGGGCGTCATCGGATACGAGATCTGGCGTGCGCCCGGCGCCACCGGCGGCACGTTCGCCCTGGTCGGCACCACGACGACCACGTCGTTCACCCAGTCCGGTGTGGGGGTCTACCGCTTCCAGGTGCGGGCGCGTGACGCGACGGGCAACTACTCCGCCTTCACCTCACCGGTCACCGTCTACGTCCCGGCCTGCCCGACCAGGGGCTGTACGGCCGTATACAGCCCGGCCGGCGACTGGCCCGGCGCGTTCCAGGGGAAGGTGGTCGTGACCAACACCGGCACCACCGCGACCACCGGTTGGACGGTCACCCTCACCTTCCCCGGCGGCCAGCAGATCACCCGGGTCTGGAACGCCAGCCTGGATGACTTCGCCAATCCGTACACGATCACGAACGCGAGCTACAACGGAGCGCTGGCGCCCGGCGCCTCCACCACCTTCGGCTTCCAGGCCACCACCAGCGGCACCGACAACACCCCCATCACCACCTGCATCCGCACCCCTTCCAGCTAGTGTCCTGCGCCTGAAATTCGTCGGCAATATCGTGCGAGGGATTCGAGGATCTCCTCTGCGGTCTTCTTCCATACGAACGGCCGGGGGTTGTCGTTCCACTGGGCGATCCAGTCCCGGATGTC
>NZ_JABBWW010000058.1:0-7612 GCF_014161385.1 Microbispora sp. H10670
AGGAGTCGGCGCCGTCGACGTCGCTGGTGCTGGACCAGTTCGGGCGGAACCTGACCCAGGCCGCGCGGGAGGGCAAGCTCGACCCGGTGATCGGCCGGGACAAGGAGATCGAGCGCGTCATGCAGGTGCTGTCGCGCCGTACGAAGAACAATCCGGTGCTGGTCGGCGAGCCCGGTGTGGGCAAGACCGCGGTGGTGGAGGGCCTGTCCCAGAAGATCGTCAAGGGTGAGGTGCCCGAGACGCTGAAGGACAAGCAGCTCTACACCCTCGACCTGGGCGCGCTGGTGGCCGGGTCGCGCTACCGCGGCGACTTCGAGGAACGGCTGAAGAAGGTCGTCAAGGAGATCCGCACGCGCGGCGACATCATCCTGTTCATCGACGAGCTGCACACGCTGGTCGGCGCGGGCGCCGCCGAGGGCGCCATCGACGCGGCGAGCATTCTGAAGCCCCCGCTCGCGCGGGGCGAGCTGCAGACCATCGGCGCCACGACGCTGGACGAGTACCGCAAGCATGTGGAGAAGGACGCCGCGCTGGAGCGGCGGTTCCAGCCGATCCAGGTGGCCGAGCCGAGCCTGTCGCACACGATCGAGATCCTCAAGGGCCTGCGGGACCGTTACGAGGCGCACCACCGTGTGTCGATCACGGACGGCGCGCTGGTGGCCGCGGCGACGCTGGCCGACCGCTACATCAGTGACCGGTTCCTGCCGGACAAGGCGATCGACCTGATCGACGAGGCGGGCTCGCGGATGCGGATCCGCCGGATGACCGCGCCGCCGGACCTGCGCGAGTACGACGAGAAGATCGCGAACGTCCGGCGTGAGAAGGAGTCCGCGATCGACGCGCAGGACTTCGAGAAGGCCGCCGCGCTGCGCGACCAGGAGAAGCAGCTGCAGGTGCGGCGGGAGCGCCGGGAGAAGGAGTGGAAGGCCGGCGACATGGACGTCGTGGCCGAGGTCACCGAGGAGCTCATCGCGGAGGTGCTCGCGGCGGCCACCGGCATCCCGGTCTTCAAGCTCACCGAGGAGGAGTCGCAGCGGCTGCTCCGCATGGAGGACGAGCTGCACAGGCGGATCATCGGCCAGGACGACGCCATCAAGGGCCTGTCGCGGGCGATTCGCCGCACCCGCGCCGGTCTGAAGGACCCGCGCCGTCCGGGTGGTTCCTTCATCTTCGCCGGTCCGTCGGGCGTGGGTAAGACCGAGCTGTCCAAGGCGCTGGCGGAGTTCCTGTTCGGGGACGAAGACGCGCTGATCATGCTGGACATGTCGGAGTTCATGGAGAAGCACACCGTCTCGCGGCTGTTCGGCTCCCCGCCCGGCTACGTCGGGTACGAGGAGGGCGGCCAGCTGACCGAGAAGGTGCGGCGCAAGCCGTTCTCGGTCGTCCTGTTCGACGAGGTCGAGAAGGCCCACGGGGACATCTTCAACTCGCTGCTGCAGATCCTGGAGGACGGCCGGCTGACCGACGCCCAGGGCCGGGTGGTGGACTTCAAGAACACCGTCATCATCATGACGACCAACCTCGGCACCCGGGACATCTCCAAGGGCGTGGGGATGGGCTTCTCGAAGGCCGACGACAGCGAGTCGACGTACGACCGGATGAAGGCGAAGGTGCAGGAGGAGCTCAAGCAGCACTTCCGGCCGGAGTTCCTCAATCGCGTCGACGACATCGTGGTCTTCCACCAGCTGACGCCCAAGGAGATCATCCAGATCGTGGACCTGATGCTCGCCCAGGTGGCCGAGCGTCTCAAGGACCGCGACATGGGCCTGGAGGTCTCCGCGGCGGCCAAGCAGGTGCTGGCCGACCGGGGATACGACCCGGTGATGGGCGCCCGTCCGCTGCGCCGGACGATCCAGCGCGAGCTGGAGGACACCCTGTCGGAGAAGATCCTCTACGGCGAGCTGCGGCCGGGCCAGGTCGTCAAGATCGACATCGAGGGCGAGGGCGACAGCGCCAAGTTCGTCTTCACCGGCGAAGCCGGGCCCTCGCATGTGGCCGGCGGGGCGGCTCCCGCCGCGCTGCCCGCTCGCTGACCGCGCCCTCAGGCCGGAAGACGGGACACATGCGCGAAGACCAGGCGTTCTGGATCGACACCCGCTCCGACCGGGAGCGCGCACACGGCGGTGACAGTCGCTACACCGAGCTGCTGCGCGACAACATCGGCGAGTTCGACGGCGTCTGGGGCGACATCGCCCCGGTCGCCTTCGCCTGCGCGGCCTGGCGGGTCGCCACGCCTCCCGTCGCCTCGCCGGGGTTCGTGCGGTGGCACCGCCGGATCCTGTCGGCCTCGTGCGCGCGTAACGGCTGGGACGGGTCGATGATCGCCCGCATCAGCCTGGTCTCGCCCCCGCCCGCGGCGCTCACGGCGTCGCGGGCCTGGTGGCGCGACCGTGGCTGGGAGGGCTGGCCGGAGATCTTCGGCCAGTACGTCGAGCCCGCCGAGCGGGATCTCACCAAGATCCCGTTCGTCCGGCCCGTCCTGCTCGTGGACGCGCCGCTGCCGCTCGACGACCTTCCCCCGGCGCCGGACGGCCCCGCCGAGGACCTGCCGGAGCTGGCCCACCGGGCCCTGGTGGTGGTGGTCCGGGAGCTGAACCGGCTGATCGGCCCGATGATCTCGCAGATCGACAGCCAGGGCGGCTGAGGCCGGCTAGGCGGCGGGGGAGGGGCGCAGCCCGTCGAACACGACGGCCAGGGTGCGGTCGCGGACCTCGGGCGACCAGCCGGCGTGCAGCGACGCCTGGCACAGGCCGATCAGCAGCGCCAGCACCTCGGGGACCCCGACGTCCCGCCGTACGGCCCCCGCGCGCTGGGCCCCGGCGAGCAGCGCGGCCACGGCGTCGCGCAGCGCGTTGACGGGCTTGGCCACGATGACCTCGACACCCGCCTCGGCCAGCAGATCGACGACCGTCCGCTGCTCCGCGGCCTGACCGATCACCCAGGTGAAGAACTGGAAGAACGCGGTGGCCGGCTCGCCGGTGCGCGCGAGGTTCCCGGTCTCCGCGGCGACGCGTACGGCGAGACCCTTGATGATCGCCTGGAGGAGCGCCTCCTTCGTCGGGAAGTGGCGGAAGACGGTCCCGATGCCGACACCGGCCTTCCGCGCGATCTCCTCGGTGGAGGCGGACGGCCCCTTGAGCGCGAACACGACCTCGGCGGCCTCCAGGATGCGCTGCCTGTTGCGCTGGGCGTCCGAGCGCAGCGATCTGGTCATCGAACCCCCCGCGCCTGGCCGCTCTCCGAGCAGGTGCTCCGCGCCGCTCAACAGGAGCTGTGACTCCGATTCTAGGGGACAGGGCACGGCGACGCGGAGAGCCGCTCACCCGCCGCCTCATCGGAAAGAGGTGTGACGAGACGACAACGCCGGCCGGACATGCACGACATGTCCGGCCGGCGCATCGGGGCGGTCCGTGCCTCCCCGTCACCCGGTC
Organism: Microbispora sp. H10670; assembly: GCF_014161385.1. NCBI lineage: Bacteria > Bacillati > Actinomycetota > Actinomycetes > Streptosporangiales > Streptosporangiaceae > Microbispora > Microbispora sp. H10670. The sequence continues at coordinate 3,432 of NZ_JABBWW010000058.1, forward strand.
GCGTCTACTTCGACTTGTTCTTGTTGTAGACGTCGAAGGCCACGGCGAGCATCAGCACGCCGCCCTTGATCGCCTGCTGCCAGTCGACGCCGAGGCCGAGCAGCGACATGCCGTTGTTCATCACGCCCATGACCAGGCCGCCGACGATGGCGCCGACGACGCTGCCGACGCCGCCCGACGCCGAGGCGCCGCCGATGAAGGCCGCGGCGATGGCGTCGAGCTCGAAGTTCGTGCCCGCCTTGGGAGTGGCCGCGTTGAGCCGGGCGGCGAACATCAGCCCGGCGAGGGCGGCCAGCACGCCCATGTTGACGAACACCCAGAACTTCGTCTTCTTGGTCGCGATGCCCGACAGCGCGGCCGCGCGCTCGTTCCCGCCGACGGCGTAGATGTGCCGGCCGACCACCGTGCTCGTCGTGACGAACGAGTACGCCGCGGTCAGCACGATCACCACCAGGCCGACGATCGGCAGGCCCTGGTAGACCGCGAGGACCCAGGCGAACGCCCCGATCACGGCGACGATCGCGACGGCCTTGAGCACGAACCACTGCATGGCGGGCACGCTGAGGCCGTACTCACGGCGCCGGGCGCGCGAGCGCCAGTCGTTCCACACGATCACCGCCGCCCCGGCGAGCCCGAGCAGCATGGTCACCAGGTGCAGGTCGCCGGCGCCGACCTCCGGCACGAAGCCCGACCCGAGCTGCCGGAACCCGGAGGGGAACGGCGCGATCGACTGCCCCTGCAGCACGACCATGCTGAGGCCGCGGAACAGCAGCATGCCGCCGAGCGTGACGATGAACGCCGGGATGCGGGCGTAGGCGATCCAGAAGCCCTGGAACGCCCCGATCAGCCCACCCGTGACGAGCGCGCCGACCACGACCAGCGGCCAGGGCAGGCCCCAGTTCACGATCGCCACCCCGGTGACCGCCCCGACGAACGCCGCCACCGAGCCGACCGACAGGTCGATCTCCCGGTTGATGATCACCAGCATCATGCCGATCGCCAGGACCAGCACGTAGCCGTTCTGCATGATCAGGTTGGTGACGTTCAGCGGCTTGAGCAGGATGCCGTCGGTCAGGATCTCGAACAGCACGACGATGACGACCAACGCGGCGATCATCCCGTACTGCCGGAGGTTCCCCCGCAGGCGGGGACCGGACGACCCGCCCGAGGACGCGGGGGTGGTCGCCGGGCGGTCCACCACGGTCATCGGGCCACCGCCGGTGTGTTCGTCATCAGCCTCATGACAGCCTCCTGTGTCGCTTCCCGCCGTCCGAGCTCACCGGTGATCCGCCCCTGGCTCATCACGTAGATCCGGTCGCACATGCCGAGGAGCTCGGGCAGCTCCGAGGAGATGAGCAGTACGCCCTTGCCCTCGGCGGCGAGCCGCTGGACGATCGTGTAGATCTCGTACTTCGCGCCCACGTCGATGCCCCGGGTGGGTTCGTCGAGGATGAGCACGTCGGGATTGGTGTACATCCACTTGCTCAGCACGACCTTCTGCTGGTTGCCGCCGCTGAGGTTGCCGGTCTTGGTGAAGACGCCGGGCGCCTTGATCCGCAGCCGGTGGAGGAACCCCTCGGCGTCGGCCACCTCCCGGTGCAGGTCGATGACCGAGCGCCGCGAGACGCGGTGCAGGTTCGCCAGCGTGACGTTGCGCCGGATGTCCTCCTCCAGCAGCAGGCCGAGCTCCTTGCGGTCCTCGGTGACGTACGCCAGACCGGCCGCGATGGCGTCGCCCACCGTGGCCAGGTGCAGCTCGCGGCCGTCCTTCCGGAGCGTGCCGCTGATCCGCGCGCCGTAGGACCGGCCGAAGACGCTCATCGCGAGCTCGGTGCGGCCCGCGCCCATGAGCCCGGCGATGCCCACGATCTCGCCGCGCCGCACGGTGAGACTCGCGTCGCGGACGACCTGCCGGTCGGGGACCGTGGGGTGGAAGACGTTCCACCCCTCGATCTCGAACAGCACGTCGCCGATCTCCGGGGTGCGCGGCGGGTAGCGGTGGTCGAGGTCGCGCCCCACCATGCCCCTGATGACGCGGTCCTCGTCCACCCCGTCGGCGACCTCGAGCGTCTCGATCGTCCGGCCGTCCCGCAGGATCGTGATCGCGTCGGCCACGGCCATCACCTCGTTCAGCTTGTGCGAGATGAGGATCGAGGTGATGCCGTGGTCGCGCAGGTCACGCAGGAGCCGCAGCAGGTTCTCGCTGTCGGTCTCGTTGAGCGCGGCGGTCGGCTCGTCGAGGATGAGCAGCTTCACGTCCTTCGCCAGGGCCTTGGCGATCTCGACGAGCTGCTGCCTGCCCACTCCGAGCGCGTTCACCGGGGTGTCCGGGTCCTCGCGCAGGCCCACCTTCTCCAGCAGGCGCACGGTCTCGTCCGACGTGGCGTGCCAGTCGATGACCCCGCGCCGCGCCCGCTCGTTGCCGAGGAAGACGTTCTCCGCGATGGACATGCCCGGGATGAGCGCGAGCTCCTGGTGGATGATGACGATGCCCGCCGCCTCGCTCTGCCGCAGGCCGCGGAAGGCGCAGGGGCGGGAGTCGAGGAGGATCTCCCCCTCGTAGCTCCCGTGGGGGTAGACCCCGCTGAGCACCTTCATCAGGGTGGACTTCCCGGCGCCGTTCTCGCCCACGAGGGCGTGGACGGTCCCGCGCTCGACGTCGAAGTTCACGTCGTCGAGCGCGCGGACACCGGGGAACTCCTTGGTTATCCCCCGCATCCGGAGGATATGGTCGGGCATCGGAGGCCCCTTTCGTGGCGTGAACCCGCGAGGCTCAGCCGGTGAGCTGGGCCTCGGTGTAGTAGCCGCCGTCGACCAGGATCTGCTTGTAGTTGTCCTTGTCGACCGACACGGGCTTCAGCAGGTACGACGGCACCGTCTTGACGCCGTTGTTGTAGCTGTCGGTGTTGTTGACCTCGGGCTTCTTGCCCTGGACGACGGCGTCGGCCATAGAGGCCGCCACCTTGGCCAGCTCGCGGGTGTCCTTGTAGACGGTCTGCGTCTGCTCGCCCGCGATGATCGACTTCACCGAGGCCAGCTCGGCGTCCTGGCCGGTGATGATCGGCAGCGGCTTGCCGGAGGAGCCGTACCCGACGCTCTTCAGCGCCGAGATGATGCCGATGCTGATCCCGTCGTACGGCGAGAGCACCGCGTCGATCTTCTCGGACGTGTAGTTCGCGCTCAGCAGGTTGTCCATGCGGGCCTGGGCGGTGGCGCCGTCCCAGCGCAGCGTCGCGGCCTGCTCCAGCTTCGTCTGCTTGCTGCGCACCACGAGCTTGCCCGAGTCGATGTACGGCTTGAGCACCGACATGGCGCCGTTGAAGAAGAACACGGTGTTGTTGTCGTCGGGGGAGCCGGCGAACAGCTCGATGTTGAACGGGCCCTTGCCGTCCTTCAGCCCCAGCTTGTCCTCGATGTAGCCCGCCTGCTGCACGCCGACCTGGAAGTTGTCGAACGTGGCGTAGTAGTCCACGTTGGGGGTCTTCATCAGCAGCCGGTCGTAGGCGATGACCGGGATCTTCTGGTCGGCCGCCTGCTGCAGCACGTCGGTGAGGGCGGCGCCGTCGACGGCCGCGACGACGAGCACCTTCACGCCCTTGGTGATCATGTTCTCGACCTGGGAGACCTGGGTCTCCACCACGTCCTCGGCGTACTGCAGGTCGGTGTCGTAGCCCAGCGACTTGAACTGCTGGACCATGTTGTCGCCGTCCTTGACCCAGCGCTCGGACGACTTCGTGGGCATCGCGATGCCCACGGTCCCCTTACCGCCGGCGGTCGTGTTCCCGCCGTCCCCGCTGCTGTTGCCGCACGCGGCCGCCAGCAGCAGTAACAGCCCTGCCACCAGCGCGCCTGTGAATTTGCGCATGAGACAATCTCCTTCGGAATGGTTGTTCCTCGCGTCCCGCCGGGGGCCTAGACCGGCGGGGCGCGGTTTTCCCGCCCGGCCATGGAGCCGGGCGGAAGCTCTCAGGGGCTCATGCCGGTGCTCTCCCTGACCACGAGTTCGGGCTCGACCAGGCGCGCCGGCTCGCCGTCGCGGCTCGCGATGCGGTGCAGCAGGAGCCGGAACGCCTGCCGGCCGAGCTCGCCGAAGTCCTGCCGCACCGTGGTCAGCGGCGGCCAGAAGTACGCCGCCTCCGGCACGTCGTCGAACCCCACGACACTCACGTCCTCGGGCACCC
>NZ_JABBWW010000059.1:0-6874 GCF_014161385.1 Microbispora sp. H10670
AGATGCGCCAGGTCCTGCTGAACATGTCCGGCCCGGTCTCCGGCGGCGGCGTGCCGCACCAGGGCGGCCTGGTGCAGACCCAGAACGGCGCTTGGTACTACATGGCCTTCCAGGACGCCTACCCCGGCGGCCGGATCCCCGTCCTGGCCCCGATCACCTGGACCTCCGACGGATGGCCGACCGTGCAGACCGTCAACGGCGGCTGGGGCGCCTCCTACCCCTACCCCAACGTGCCGCGCCCGCCCCGGCAGGTGAAGTCCCCCGGCGGGACCGACACCTTCACCGGGTCGCAGCTCGGGGCGGAGTGGGAGTGGAACCACAACCCCGACACCACCAAGTTCAGCGTCGGCAGCGGACTGCGGCTGCAGACCGCCACCGTTACCAACGACCTGTACTCGGCCCGCAACACCCTCACCCACCGCATCCTCGGGCCGTCCTCGACGGCGACGATCCAGCTGGACTACTCCCAGATGCGCGACGGTGACCGGGCGGGGCTGGCGATGCTGCGCGACTCCTCGGCCTGGATCGGCGTACGGCGCGACAACGGCCAGACCCGGCTGGTCGCGACCAACAACCTGACCATGAACGGCAGCTGGCAGACCACCTCCACCGGCACCGAGGTGGCCTCCACCTCTGTCTCCGGCGGGCGGATCTGGCTACGGGTCAACGCCGACATCCGGCCCGGCAGCGGCCGCCAGGCCAAGTTCTCCTACAGCACCGACGGGGTGAACTTCACCTCCTTCGGCCCCGCCTTCACGATGGGCAACGCCTGGCAGTTCTTCATGGGCTACCGCTTCGGCATCTTCAACTACGCCACCCAGTCCCTGGGCGGCTCGGTCACCGTCAACAGGTTCGACCTGACGCAACCCTGACGCCCTGACCCAGCTGATCGCGTGACACCGACCGGCCCCGGCGCTCCCCGACAGGAGCACCGGGGCCGGTTCCGTGTCTCCCCAGCCTCAGCCCCGGCATCGGAAGCGGTGTCACAGGGCGCTGCGGAGCCACTCCTCCACCCCGGCCACGTGAACCGTGGCCCACGCCCTCGCGACCTCCGGCTGCCGGGCGGCGATCGCGTCGCAGATGGCGGCGTGCTGCTCCCGCGTCTTCTCATTGGCGCCCTCCTGGGTGAGGCCACGCCAGATACGCGCCCGGGTCGTCGGCCCGGACAGGCTCTCGATGAGCGAGCACAGCACCGCGTTGCCCGACCCCGCCGCGATGTGCTGGTGGAAGCGCAGGTCGTTGGCGACGAGCTCCTCCACACTCGGCTCGTCCGGCACCCCGCTGAGGATCTCGCGGAGCGCCTCGACGTCCTCGTCGGACATGTGCAGCGCGGCCATGGCGGTGGCGGCCGGCTCCAGGATGCGCCGCACCTCCAGGAACTGCAGCACGGTGTCGTCGCGATGGAAGTCCACGACGAACGACATCGCGTCGAGCAGCAGGTTGGGCTGGAGGCTGGTGACGTAGGTGCCGTCGCCCTGCCGTACGTCGAGCACGTTGATCAGGGCGAGCGCGCGCACGGCCTCCCGCAGGGAGTTGCGGGACAGGCCGAGCCGTTCGGCCAGGTCGGCCTCCTTCGGCAGCCGGTCACCGGGGCGCAACTCACCCGAAATGATCATCTGCTTGATCCGGTCGATCGCCGCGTCCGTGACCGCCACGAAGCCACCCCCTGTTCGCAGGCGGACGAGGCCGCCAGACGTCGGATGTCTAGCAGTTTAGGGGAAGCCGGACCTGCTCTCACCCTGGTCAGCGGACTTACGAAAGCCGCTCAGGCGTGCACGTCACTTCCAGCGAGTAGCAGAGAAAGTCATGTCAATTCGATTAAAAGGTCTTCACAACCGGACGAAACGGGATTACGTTCGCGACGCCTGCTCTTCTGGAGGCTGGTGTGACAAAGCCCCCAGGCCGACAGGTGGCCCTCCGGGTCACCCGTTCACCCCTCAAAGGAGCTGTCTTGACAGTTCACCGGCATCGCGCCTTGAGCCATCTGGCCGCGGCGATGTCCCTCGCAGTGGCTCTGCCCGTTCCCTTCATGTCCGCGTCGCCCGCCATGGCGTCGGTGACGCGGACCGGCGCCGCCAGTGCCGCGGCCCCTGACTTCAAGGTGCTCGTCTTCTCCAAGACGACCGGTTTCCGGCACGACTCGATCCCCGAGGGGATCGCGGCGGTGCAGAAGCTCGGCCAGGAGAACAACTTCGCGGTCGACACGACCGAGGACAGCGCGGCGTTCACCGACGCCAACCTGGCGCAGTACCAGGCCGTCATCTTCATGTCCACGACCGGTGACCCGGTCAGCACCCAGGACCAGAAGGACGCCTTCCAGCGCTACATCCAGAAGGGCGGCGGCTACGTCGGCGTCCACGCCGCGGCCGACAGCGGCTACAGCTGGAACTGGTACGGCAAGCTGGTCGGGGCCTACTTCAAGCAGCACCCGGCGATCCAGCAGGCCACGGTCAAGGTCGAGGACCCGGCGCACCCGTCGACCGCGGGCCTGCCGACGACCTGGAGCCGTACCGACGAGTGGTACGACTACCAGACGAACCCGCGTAACACGGTTCACGTGCTGACGTCGCTGGACGAGAAGTCCTACACCGGCGGCACGATGGGCGCCGACCACCCCAACACGTGGTGTCAGGACTACGACGGTGGCCGCTCGTGGTACACCGGCCTGGGCCACCTGAAGGAGAACTACAGCGAGGCGAACTTCCTCAAGCTGCTCCTCGGCGGCATCAAGACCGCCTCGGGCGCCGTCAAGGCCGACTGCTCCGCCTCGCAGAGCAGCAGCTACGACAAGGTGGAGCTGGACGCCGACACGTCCAACCCGATGATGCTGGACGTCGCCAAGGACGGCCGGGTCTTCTACATCGACCGGCTCGGCGATGTGAAGATCATCAAGCCCAGTGGTGGGACGGTCCAGGCCGCTCACCTCAATGTCTTCACCGCCAACGAGAGCGGTCTGCTCGGTATGGCGCTGGACCCCGGGTTCGCGACGAACAAGTGGATCTACCTCTACTACTCGCCCACGGGCTCGGAGAACGTCGACCGGCTGAGCCGGTTCACGGTCAACGGGGACACCCTGGACCTGGCGAGCGAGAAGAAGATCCTCGACGTGCCGGTGCAGCGCGCCGAGTGCTGCCACCACGGCGGCGGCCTGGTGATGGACCCCAAGACCGGCAACCTCTGGCTGGGCACGGGCGACAACACCAACCCCTTCGCCTCCGACGGCTTCGCGCCGATCGACGAGCAGTCGGGCCGCTCCAGCTGGGACGCCCAGCGCTCCGCGGGCAACACCAACAGCCTGAGCGGCAAGCTGCTGCGCATCCACCCCGAGGCGGACGGCACCTACACCATCCCGTCGGGCAACCTGTTCGCCCCGGGCACGGACAAGACCAAGCCGGAGATCTACGGCATGGGCTTCCGCAACCCGTTCCGGATCGGGATGGACCCCAAGACCGGCAACGTGATGCTGGGTGAGTACGGCCCCGACTCCAACTCCGCCAGCGCCACGCGTGGCCCGCAGAACACGGTGGAGTGGAACCTCATCTCCAAGCCGGGCAACTACGGCTGGCCGTACTGCATCGGCAACAACTCGCCCTACATCGACTACAACTTCGCGACGAAGCAGTCGGGTTCGGCGTTCAACTGCGCGGCTCCGGTCAACGACTCGCCGAACAACACCGGCCTGACCAACCTGCCGCCGGTGACCCCGGCGACGGTCTGGTACCACTACGCCGTCGACGCCAACAACTTCCCCGAGCTGAGCGGCGGCGCCCCGATGGGCGGCCCGGTCTACCGCTTCGACGAGAACGTGAAGTCGGACGTCAAGTGGCCGGCGTACTGGGACGGCAAGGCCATGTTCGGTGAGTGGAACAACAACGCCATGTGGTCGTTCCAGCTCAACGAGGACGGCACCAAGCTCGTCGAGATGAACCGGATCCTTCAGACCCTGAGCTTCAAGAAGCCCATGGACATGAAGTTCGGCCCCGACGGCGCCCTCTACCTGATCGAGTGGGGCTCGGGCTTCGGCGGCGACAACGCCGACTCCGGCGTCTACCGCGTGGAGTACATCAAGGGCAACCGCCCGCCGGTGGCGCGCGCCAGCGCCGACAAGACCGACGGCCCGACGCCGCTGACCGTCAAGTTCAGCAGCGACGGCTCGCGCGACCCCGACGGCAAGGCCATCACCTACGCCTGGGACCTCGACGGTGACGGCACGACCGACTCCACCGAGGCCAACCCCACCTTCACCTACACGAAGGCCGGCGAGTACAGCGCCGTCCTGACGATCACCAACGCCGATGGCAGGACCGCGACCTCCAGCGTGACGGTCAACGCGGGCAACACCAAGCCCGAGGTCAAGGTCGAGCTGCCGCCGAGCGGCTCGTTCTTCGAGTTCGGCGACCAGGTGAAGTTCAAGGTCACCGTCACCGACGCCGAGGACGGCACGGTCGACTGCAGCAAGGTGCAGATCCAGTCCATCCTGGGTCACGACACCCACGGTCACCCGCTCGACCAGACGACCGGCTGCGAGGGCGTCGTGCAGACCGCCATGGCGGGCCACGGTGAGTACGACAACCTGTTCTACGTGATCGAGGCCAGCTACACCGACAAGGGCGCCGGGGCGGCCAAGCCGCTCACCGGGCGGGGTCAGGTCATCCTGCAGCCCAAGCGCAAGCAGGCCGAGCACTTCAGCGCCACCGGCCGCGTCACCGGCGGCACCGGCACCGACGCCGCGGGTGTGCAGGTCGAGACCACGACCGACACCGCGGGCGGCAACCAGAACATCGGGTTCACCCAGGACGGCGACTGGTGGTCGTTCGACCCGATCAACCTGACCGACATCACCGCGATCCGGCTCCGCGCCTCCTCGGCCGGTCCCGGCGGCACCGTGCAGATCCGTCAGGGCAACCCCGACAACGGCACCCTGGTCGGCTCGGTGGACATCACGCCCACCGGCGACTGGCAGACGTACAAGGACGTCACGGTCGACCTGACCAACCCGCCGACGACCAGCGGCCCGCTGTACTTCGTCGTGCGCAAGCCGGCGAGCGCGGCCGACAACGCCTACCTGCTCAACTTCAACTGGGTCGACTTCGTCGGCAAGGGCGCCACCAACAACCAGCGTCCGACCGTGTCGGTGGCCGCCAACGCGACCACGGGCATCGCGCCGCTGAAGGTGGACTTCACCACCACCGCCAGCGACCCCGAAGGCGACGCGCTCACCTACAAGTGGAACTTCGGGGTGAACGGCGCGCCGCAGCCGACCACGGCCAACGCGAGCTACACCTACACCACGCCGGGCACCTACACCGCCGTGGTGACGGTGACCGACGCCAAGGGCGCCGCCGGCAGCGCCCAGGTGCAGATCAAGGTGGACGCGCCGGCCACGGCGTGCTTCACCGGCCGCTCCGACGACTTCCTGGGCACCCAGCTCGACCGTGACCGCTGGTCGGTCATCCGGGAGAACCAGGACCTGAAGGTCGCCGACGGCAGCCTGATCATCCCGACCTCGGCCACCGACATCTACAGCACGGGCGGCAGCACGCCGAACATCGTCGTGCAGCCGATGCCGGCGGGCGCCTGGACGGCCACCGCCAAGCTCACGCTGAAGGCACTGACCACCTACCAGCAGGCGGGCCTGGTCATCTACGGCGACGACGACAACTACGCCAAGATGGTGCTGCAGGCACGGGGCAGCAACGACCACGCGGCCCGCATCTTCCAGTTCATCCGGGAGGACAAGGGCAGCCCCAACGAGGTGACCGCGAGCAACACCGCCAACCTCGGGGACGCCTACCCCGACACGGTGTACGTGCGGTTCGTCAGCGACGGCACCAACATCACCGCGCACTACTCGGCCGACGGCACCACCTTCACGGCGATGTCGGAGACCAAGCCGCTCGCCGGGATCGCCAACCCGAAGATCGGCCTGATCTCGCTGGCCTCGACCAACAACCCGGTGACGGACGCGGCCTTCGACTGGTTCCACATCACGCCCGACGACAAGGCCACGGCCTCGGACCCCAACGACGAGTTCGAGGGCACCGCGCTCGACCTCTGCCGCTGGAACGCCAACGTGCGCTACGACGCGACGGCGGCGCGGGTCAGTGGTGGTCAGCTCCAGCTCGACACGACCGAGGGTGACATCTACGGGTCCGACAACAGCAACCCGAAGAACTTCATCCTCCAGACCGCGCCGAGCGGTGACTGGACGCTGGAGACCAAGGTCGACGGTTCCGCTCTCAACGAGCAGTTCCAGCAGGGCGGCCTGATCGTCTACGGCGACGACGAGAACTACGTGAAGTTCGACTACGTCGCGGACAACGCCGCGGGCTCCGCGGTGACCCGGCGGCTCGAGCTGCGCAGCGAGGTCGGCGGCGTCGTGCAGGACCCGCAGCCCCAGGTCACCAACCTGACCAGCGGGGTGTGGTGGCTGCGCCTGACGAAGACCGGAGACGGCTTCACCGCCTCCTACTCCTCGGACGGCACCACCTGGACCGACCTGGCCACCGACGGCACGGCCGCCGTGGTCAAGAACAGCGCCGTGGCCGGCACCGGCAAGGTCGGTCTGTTCGGCTTCGGCGTCAACCAGACGGCGTCCAAGACGGTCAAGTTCGACTACTTCAAGCTGACCCCGGCGGCCACGTCGAAGGTCAAGCTGACCGTCACCGCGGCCACCCGCTGCATCGGCACCACCGCCTACCTGGCGGTCACCGCCGTCAACAACGGCGACGTGCCGGCCACGATCGTGCTGAACACCGCGTTCGGCAACAAGACCGTGACCGACGTGGCCCCGGGCAAGCAGGCCTACCAGTCCTTCAACACCCGGACCGCCCAGGTCGCCGCCGGCAAGGCCACCGTGACCGGCACCGCCACC